>CACXEC010000060.1 GCA_902766545.1 uncultured Erysipelotrichaceae bacterium
AATTACTAAAAGAAAGCGTTTAAACGCTTTTTTAATTGCAATAATTATTATTTTTGATATAATACAATCCGAGGCGAATTAAATGAAAAATTATACATTAAAATCAAGTGAAGAAAAAGACTTTATTGTTAAATATGAAATAGATAAAAAAACAAACGAAATAATAATTACATTTGCTGATAATAAATCCATCAGAATTCCAAACACTATTAAAAACCAAATAACATTATTGATGCGTATGAAAAAACAAGTAGAATATTATCGTAATTTTGAAGAAGATGCTAAAAAGGAAATAAGAAGCTTAAGAATATCTCAATTAATGGAATTAATATTTGCTATATTAATAACTATTTTAGTTGCTGTATTGGGAGTTAAAGCTTTTACAATTGGATGGAAAGGATTACTTCTAACCCCATTTATTTTAACAAGTGGAATGGGCTTAGTAGGAACTAAAATAGCCTTTAATAGTGCTAGTAACGACATTGATAGAATGAAAGAACGATTACACGATTTTAAGAAAAGTATGTTTTTTTTGCATCAAGAAAAAGTATTTGCAAACGAAAGACTATTAAGACCCGATGTAGCACCTAAAACGCCTAAAAAAGTCCGTAATTTGATTGAACAAGCTAAAGAAGAAGAAATAAAAGAAGATTTACCAATAATTAATTATAATAATATTGAAGAGTTTACCATGCATGAATTAAAGAAAACATATGCATTATCACTTCAAAGTCATGGACCAGTTCTAACAATGAAACCAATAAATAAGAATAAGTAGGAGAAAATATGAAAGATTATTGTATTAATGATTTTCAAAGAAAAAGTTTTATTTTAAATTTTAGTATAGAGCCAAATAATATAATAAAAGTTTATTATGCAGATGGTACAGTTGATGAAAAACAATTTGATTTAAAAACAATAAAATGGATTTTAGCTCAAATGAGAAAACAAATTATTAATTTTGAACCTGGATATAAAAAAAATAAAGGATTAATCGCAAAGTATAAAAAACT
The DNA here is from genome assembly GCA_902766545.1 of uncultured Erysipelotrichaceae bacterium. Taxonomy (GTDB): domain Bacteria; phylum Bacillota_I; class Bacilli_A; order RF39; family UBA660; genus CAG-533. The sequence goes on from CACXEC010000060.1 coordinate 1,014, forward strand.
AATTAATGTTAACAGATTTTTTTCTATAGTATATATGCTTTTAATAATTCTTTTATTATCTAGTTTCTCTATTATTAGCATTCCTCCAATGTTATTGGATGCATATCTAATTTTTTCGTCAATAAGAAGTAACAAAGTATACAAAAATATTTTAAAAAAGATAGAAATAATTAATGCTGATTATGAAAAGAATTTGTTTTTTGTGGAACATTCAGAAGAATTTAAGAATGCAGCTATTTCTTATGAGGGACTAAAACATAGTTCCTTATCAATAGAATATGCCTTACATAGCGCACTTAGATTAAACAAACAACTAAGCGGAGAAAAACATTCAGATAGCTGCATGAGTAGCATACTAGGATTCCAAAATGCTGAAGAAAATGCAAATGAAATAGAAGATTTAAAGCAAATGGGGTATAAAGAAATTGCTGATATAAAGTATCCAATATTTAATGAAGGATCTATTGATAGAATTTCAAAACCGGAACTAGAAACCTTTCAAGTCCATAACAAAAATGGAAAAGGTCCAGTTTTAGTTAAAACAATGCATATAAAATAGTTACTTAATTGACAAATAAAAATAATTAAAGTAAAATAATAAAGTAAATTACTAGAAGAAAAAAGAGTTTATATGTTTATTTAAAGAGAGGATATACCTGGTGAAAATATCTAATAAATTATAAACGGTAGACATTTCTTTGCTAAAGTAAACGTTAGTTTCGCGTTAAGAACATAAAAGAGAGCGCAAGTTAAATAAGGTGGCACCGCGGAAAGTTTTTCGTCCTTATATAATTTGTGCTTTTATTTTTAAGAAAGGATGATTAAAATGATTACAAAACAAAAAGGAACTTATGATATAGCCGGAGTGGAAGGTAAAAAAAGAGAATATGTAAATAGCATAATAAGAGGAATATGTGAAAAATATAACTATGATTATATTGAAACACCAGTCTTTGAAGCAACTGAACTATTTCATAGAGGAGTGGGAGAAACTAGTGATTTAGTTTCTAAGGAAACATATGATTTTACAGATAGAGGAGGCAGAAATATTACTTTAAGGCCTGAAGGAACTGCCGGTGTAGTACGATATTTTATTGAAAATAAATTATATGGCAATATGACTGAACCAATTAAAGTTTTTTATAATGAAAAAATGTACCGTTATGAAAGACCACAGTCAGGTCGTAATAGAGAATTTACTCAGTTTGGTGCTGAGTTTATAGGTTCTGATGATATATTAGCAGATTTAGATATAATCTCGCTAGCATATCAAACATATACTTTATTAGGATTAGATGTTGTAATTAAAATAAATTCTCTTGGCGATACTGAATCAAGAAATAACTATCGTAAAGCTTTAATAGAATATTTTACTCCACATATAAATAATCTTTGTGAAGATTGCAAAGAAAGATTAAATAAAAATCCATTAAGAATATTAGATTGCAAAGTTGACGCATCATCAGATATTTTAAATAATGCTCCTAAAACAATTGATTATTTAAATAAAGAATCATTAGATAGATATAATAAACTTAAAGAATATTTAGACCTATTAGAAATACCATATGAAGAAGATCAAAAATTAGTTAGAGGATTAGATTATTATAATCATGTAGTATTTGAAATATATGCTGATATTCCAAATGTTGGACACCTAGCACTTGGTGGTGGTGGTAGATACAATGGTCTAATTAAAGAATTAGATGGACCAGAAGTACCAGCCGTTGGATTTGCTATGGGATATGATCGCACTATGTTAGCTCTTAGTGAAGCTAATATTAACATCCCAATAAATGATTCAATAGATGTATATATTATGTATGTATCAGATGATGAAAAAGAAACTGCTGCATATATTACCCAAAATTTAAGATTAAATGGCTTTATATGTGAAACAGATTATCTAAATAAAGGACTAAAAGGAGAGTTTAAGTCAGCTGATAGACTTAAAGCAAAATACTTAATAATTTTAAATGATAAAGACCTAGAATCTAACGAAGTTAATGTTAAAGATAATACAACTAAAGAAGAAGAAAAAGTAAATATTAATGATTTAGTTGAGTACTTAGATATGCATTTGTAGGAGGAATAATGAAAAGAATTTTAATTAATGAATTAGAGGAAAATAAAGAATCTAGAATAGCCGGTTTTGCTAATAAGATTAGAGATACAAAATATATGGTATTTGTAATACTTAAAGATAGAAGTGGCTTTATTCAAGTATCAATAGATAAAGAAAAGAATAAAGATATATGTAATAGTTTAGAAGGTATTATAGCGGGATCAGTTCTAGAGTTTACAGGATCTATGATTTTATCCGAATATGTAAAACAAGGTGGTAAAGAGTTTATTCCAAGCACCGTAAAAATACTATCAAGTGCAGAAGCATCACCACTTGAAGAAAATGCTAATATTGATACCAGACTTGATTACAGGTGGTTAGACTTAAGAAGTGAAAAAAACCAATTAATGTTAAATGTTCAATCAGCTTTTGTAGAAGGAATGAGAAATCATTGCTACAAAGAAAATTTCACTGAAATACATTCTCCAAAGTTGATTAAAACTGCAAGTGAATCTGGTTCATCTGTATTTGAAGTAAAATACTTTGACACTAAAGCATATCTTGCTCAAAGTCCACAATTCTATAAACAGATGGCAATTGCTAGTGGTCTTGAAAAAGTATTTGAAGTAGCTCCAGCTTTTAGAGCAGAAAATTCAAATACCAACAGACATACTACGGAATTTACTTCATTTGATATTGAATTTGCATATATTGATTCATATGAAGATGTAATGAATTTTGAAGAAGACTTACTTATTGCCGGGCTAAGCAACGTTAAGGAAAAATATGGTGATAAAATTAAAGAATTATTTAACCAAGAAGTTATAATTCCTGCTAAACCATTTCCAAGAATTAAATTACAGGATTTATATAAAGAATTAGAAAAAAGATATGAATATAAAATACCTGAATTTGACGTAGGAGATATGAATGCTGAAGCTGAAAGTCTAACAGCTAGATATGCAATGGAAGAATACGGTCATGAATTTATATTTGTTACTGATTTTTCTAAAACTAAGAGAGCTTTCTACCATATGAGGGAAAATGATATACCACAAGGATTTGATTTAATTTGGCGTGGTACGGAAATTACTACTGGTGCTCAAAGAGAGCATAGATACGACATTTTAAAGAAACAATGCGACGAAAAAGGATTAACTAAGGATGTAGAGTTTTACTTGAAATTCTTTAAATATGGTTGTCCACCACATGGCGGATTTGCCATTGGAATAGATCGCTTAACAATGTTACTTCTTGGCATACCTAGTTTAAAAGAAGAAATGTTTATATTCCGTGGACCAAATAGATTAGAACCATAAAGGAGGAAAAATGAACTTTACTAAAGAAAATATAATTAAATATGCTGACAAACTACTCATTGGTTTATCAGATAAAGAAGCAGAAACTATTTTTGAAGAATTCTCCGTTATAGATAAAAATATAGATCAAATAAATTTAATACCAAATATTGAAAATGAAGAACCAGCTTTTATGCCATATGATTTATATGTTGCTACTTTAAGAGAAGATATTCCTGAAGAAAGCACAGATGTAGATTTAATCTTATCAAATACTAAAGATAAACTAGGAAGAGAAATAAGAGTTCCAAAGGTGGTAGAATAATGATAGAAGAATTACATAATAAAATTATTAACAATGAAATAAAGTCATTAGACCTTGCTAGTGAAGCCTTAAAAAAATCACATGAAGTTCAAAAAGAGTGTAATGCATTTGTTACTATATTAGATAATTTAGAATACCAAGAAAATAAAGAATCACTTTTAGATAAAATTCCATATTCAGCTAAAGATATGTTTTCAACTAAAAATATTCTTACTACTGGTTCATCAAATTCATTAAAAGATTATGTTCCATTCTTTGATGCGACTGTAATAAAAAAATTAAAAGAAGCAGGAGCTATACTTACTAGTAAAAGTGCATGTGATGAATTTGGTCTAGGTTTTACAGGAACAACTTGTCATACTGGCATTGTAAAAAATCCTTATGATAAAATGCGTCAAGCAGGTGGTTCTTCTGCAGGATCTGCAGTAGCAGTATCAGCAGGAGTAGTGCCATTCTCTCTTGGGACCGACACAGGAGATTCTGTAAGAAAACCAGCCGCTTACTGCGGAATAGTAGGATTTAAACCAACATATGGCGTTATTTCAAGATATGGAGTATTTCCATTTGCTGCATCACTTGATCACGTCGCAGTATTTGCAAATTCAGTAAAAGATGCTAGCATTGTTGTTGATGCTATTAAAGGACCTGATGGTAAAGACATGACAGCATTACCAGAAATGCCAAATTTTACTCCTCAAATTGATGGAAATGTAAATGGTAAAAAACTATTTTATATTAAAGAAATATGTAATATAGACAATTATAATAATCCTGATAAAGATATGATTGAAACTTTTAAAATATTTAATGAAACATTAGACAAATTACGCTCAATTGGAGTAGAAGTGGTTGAAGAATCAATTGATCAAAGATTATTAAATGCATTGCTACCCGCATACCAAGTTATATCTTGTGCAGAAGCAACAAGTAATTTATCAATGTACACGGGAATTATTTATGGTCCAAGAGGAGTAGGTACAAATGTATTTGATATGTTAAAAGATTATCGTACTAAAGGATTTAGCCCATTAATAAAAAGAAGATTAGTAATAGGTAGTTATGTTTTACAAAAAGAAAATCAAGAAAGATATTATTTAAATGCCTGTAAAGTAAGAAATCTTGTAATTAAAACATTTAATAAGTTATTTGAAAAATATGATGGTTTTATTACAATACCAAGTGGTAAAGGTGCACCATTACTAGATGAATCAAGCGAGTTATTATCAAAATTAACTGTTTTAGAAAATCATTTATGTATAGGAAATTTTGGAGGATACCCATCTATAACAATTCCTAATGGGTATGTTAATAATCTACCTATTGGCGTAAATATAACAGGTAAAGTAATGGATGATGCTAATATATTAAATATTGCCTATGCTTTAGAGAAAGAAATTAAGTTTAACAAAAATATAGGAGGCCAAAATGAGTAAATATCAAACTGTCATTGGATTAGAAATACATGCTTCAGTACTTACTAATAGTAAAGTATTTAGTCCAAGTAAAAACTCATTTTCTGAAATACCAAATTCTAACGTCAATGAAATAGATTTATCATTTCCAGGTATTATGCCTTCTTTAAATAAAGAAGCTGTAAGAAAGGCCTTAAAAATGAGTATGGTATTAGGATGTGTTTGCCCAGATGAATTATTATTTGACCGTAAGAACTACTATTATCCAGACCTTCCAAAAGGTTTCCAAATTACTCAAGTAACTAAACCAATTGGTATTAACGGTAAAGTAGAACTATACACAGATAATCATGAATTTACTGTTGATATACATGATATTCACCTAGAAGAAGATACAGCCTCAATGGATCACTATGACTACTACACATTAATAGATTATAATAGAGCAGGTACTCCCTTAGTCGAAATAGTAACAAATCCTTGTTTATCATCAGGAAAAGAAGCAACATGCTTTTTAGAATTTTTAGCAAATAGTTTAAAGTATTGTGGCATTTCCGATGCCGATATGAAAAAAGGTCATATGCGATGTGACGTAAATATTAACTTAAAAGATGAAAAAGGAAACTATATTACTCCCAAAGTAGAAATTAAAAATATAGGGTCAATCTCCTACGTAGAAGAAGCGGTTAAATATGAAGTGAATCGTCAAATTAAAGCATATGAAACAGGTTGTGAAGAATTAGTCCAAGAAACTAGAAGATATGATGAAGATACTAATACAACTATTCGTATGAGAACGAAAGTAGATAGTGTTGATTATAAATATTTTGTAGAACCAAATATTCCAAGAATTAAAATTGATAAAAATGATTTAGAAAATATTAGAAAAGAGATTCCAACTCTACCAAATGAAAGATTAAAAAGATATATTAAAGAATATAATTTAACTGAAAGTGAAGCAAGAAGTATAATTAAAGATTTTGATTTAAGTGAATATTACGAAGAGTGTATTAAACTAGAAATCAACCATAAAACTGCATATAACTGGATATCTACCAACATTATTGGCTACTTAAATAAAGAATTTTTATCAATAAAAGATATTTATCTAACACCTAAAAGACTTAAAGAGATAATAGATGCCATAAATAGTGGAGAAATATCTTCAAAACAGGGTAAAGAATTATTTAATTATTGCTTAAATGAACAAGACGAACCAATTAACTTAATAAAAAAATACAATTTAAAACAAATGGATAATTCTAACGAGCTAGAACAAATAATAAATAATATTTTAAATAATAACCCACAACTAATTGAAGATTATAAAAACGGAAAAACAAATCTATTTGGTTACTTTATTGGTGAAGTAATGAAACAAACTAAAGGACAAGCTAATCCGGTCATAGCTAAACAAATATTAAATGAAAAATTAAAATAGCTTTTACAAGCTATTTTTTTAGTCTTTTAAGAATTAATTTACGACTTGAATCATAGTGATTTATAATATCATCTTTAACTTTACTACTGTCTTTAGCTAAAGCAGAATTTGTTTTAAAAAGATTATTTGTTACTATTTCATCAATAGTAGACTCTATTTTTGAAGAGGAGTCTTCAATAATACTAGGACAAACTATTGCTGGAGTTTTATCTCTTAAAATACTCTTAGCAGCTTCTTGTTTAGCTATTTTTAAATAACTAGAACCATACTTTTTTAATAAACTAGATAATTCATCAAAATATCTTAATACATCGTCACTTTTTAAAATATTTTCAGCAGCACAATAAGTTAATAAATTAAATAAAGTAAGCCATAAATCATTAAGACCATATCCGCCACCATAGATAGTAGAATCAGCTCTTTCAATTAATCCATTTTTATGCGGATATTTATTTGAATAAGAATTATCTTCAATAGTTTTCATAGTAAAGGCATCAATCCATAGATATTTAACCCCAACTGTAAAAGATTTATCACTTTCTAATATGCTCATTATATCATTAATTTTATCAACTAAATGTTTATCTCTAGGGTTGCTTATCGAAATATCATAACATGCTTCAATTTTCTTAAATATTTTTTTAACTAGAAAATATATATGATGTTTAAGTGTAATAGAATAATAAACATACCTATTTGAAGGATTTCCGCATACTTCATGTGAACTTAAAACTCTATAAGAAGGAACAATAATCCCATCTTTTACTAAATTATTTACTTTACGATCACTAATAATCATAAAATCTCCCCTTAAAAACAATTTTATACTATAACATATCATAATAAAAAAGTCAAAAAGACAAAAAAATTGTATTTTTTCTTTTCTAAATTAATAATATATGATAGAATATTGTTCTCGGTAAAGGTGGTGGATTTTATGAATGTAAGTTACGTTAAGAAAAATGTTACAATAGACATGATTTATAATCGCCTAGTAGTTGAATACTCATCGATATTTCACCAAAGAAGTGATCAACATTTTACATTACTAATGAATCTAATACATGACTATTTACTATATCAAAATGAAAAAACTAAAGATATGATAAGAAAATTACTGATAAAAATACTAAAAAATAGAGAAGATGAATTACTAGATATTACATACCACCCATCTATAATTAATTTTAGTAGTGAGAAAAAAACAAATGAAGGCTTAAAAAGATTTATACCGACATTTATTAAAATACGACAACTAGCATATCATAATGCATATATTTTAGCATCTAAATTAGTGGAAGAAGAAATACCAGATACGGAAATATATGAAGACTTTAACTTATTGTCGCATTTACTAAGTAAATTTACCTTTGAAAATTTTTATGCCGATATTGCTATTTATAAGGAAAAAGAAAATCTTGAACGTTTTTATCAAGAATGTGATCTTTTAGATATGATTGTTGCAATTATTAAAAAAGAAAGTATTAATGAAAAAAGATTTGAAGAATTAGAAAGCTTCTTTGGCGAGAATGAACAAAAATTATTTGGTTATCTTAAGAAAAGATTTCTTATTAGATTACCGCAAAAAAGGAAGGATTAGACTATGAATAAAATAAATATTACATTAGCTAAGAGTTCCAATCCAAATAATGATGAACTGTTAGCTGAAAAATTATTACCAAGTAAAATAGAAGAATTATATATTGAATTTACAAATGCATTATTAAGTTATGATGATATTACAAAAAAACAAGAAGAAAATGCCAGAATGTTAACAAATAACTCACTTAGTATGCTCCACATTAGTGAAGAATTAAAGAAAAGCGGCAAAGAGGAAAGTGCAGAAAAAGATAAAATAAGAACTCGTGGCATTCATTTAAAAATTAAAAGAATCATTTTAAATAAAAACGCAAGTGAATATAAAAAAGATAAAGAAGAATTATTAGAACTCATGCGCCAAACCATTTTAAAAATTAACAATGGTTATAGTATTTACGATTTAGAATCATACAGTGATGATTCAATTGTAAGTGCTTACATAAATTTAAGAAAAAATTGTTATCGTATTATTGAAAGCATTGGAACTTTTATCTTAAAAAAACAAGCATTAGACCCTAGAGATAAAATAGTATTTGAAATAGCTACAACATCATTACAACTATTTGATTTTCAACAAGTTCAAAGCAATGCTATTCAAGTAGAAGATATTAAAGATTTAATGAATTTAATTAGTGAATATTTAACAAACAGAAAGATTAATTATCAAAAATTAAGTTCATTAAATGATCATCTAGTTAATACAAGATATACTACATTAATGCAACATTTAAATGAAATATATAAAAAAGAAATACACCCTTATAGTTTAAACTAAGGGCTTTTTTTATCTTATAAAATATGCTATAATTTAAAAGAAAGTAAAGGGTTGGTTAATATGTTCGGAAAAATAAAATATATTAGTGATAATAAGGCAATAGTAGAAATTAATAAAGAAGGGAATGTAATCTCTAATTTAATGAACCTTCATGTTGTTTTTGAAAATGAAAACTCAAAAATTTTAGGAGAAGTAAAACTAGTTGATGAAGAAGTTATTACAATTGAATTATTAGGAGAATTTATTAATAATAAATTTATTCCTGGCACAATAAAGAAACCAACTTTAAATAGTACAATAAGAGTTATTAATCCCGATGAACTTCAAATTATTATGGGTTCACCAGATTATAATAGTCTTTATATTGGAAAAAGTCCTATTTATAATGAACAAAATATATATGTAAAAATTAACGACTTATTCTCTAATCACCTAGCAATATTTGGAAATTCAGGTTCTGGTAAATCATGTTCTGTATCACGAATTATTCAAAATATCTTTTTAAATAAAAATTTTCTTTCCTATAATGCTAATTTATTTATATTTGATGCTTATGGCGAATATAAAAATGCATTTAAAACAATAAGCCAAATTAATCCTAATTACCAATACAAATTTATAACCACAAACATAACTGAAGAAACAGATAAACTATTAAAAATACCTCCATATTTATTAACTGTAGATGATTTTGCACTTCTTCTTAATGCAGATAATCACGCCCAGATAACAATTTTAGAAAGAAGTCTTAAACTATCAAAATTATTTAGCCAAAAAAATGAGCAAGTTGAAAAGCTTAAAGATCATTTGATAGCCAAAGCTATCCAATCAGTATTGTTTAGTAATCAAAATGCCTCTGGAAAAAAGAATGATATATTTACAATTATTTCATCATGTTCAACCGAAAATTTTAATCTCAATGCAGATATTCAAGGAGTAGGTTTTACTAGAAAATTTGCAGAATGTTTTAAAATAGACTCAAAAGGAGAATTTAGTGAAAGTGTTTTAATAAATGAATATCTAGCTAAACATATTGATGATACTTTAGAACAAAGTATAAGTATTTCTCAAGATGCATACTTTACTTTAAAAGATTTTGCTGCAGCTTTAGACTTTACTTTAATTGGAGAAGGATTCTTAAGTAATCATATAATGCAAGACTCAGCTATAATCTTAAAAGTACGATTAAATACTATCATTAATAGTAAAAATGAAAAAATATTCAATCTTGATAGATATATATCCCTAGAACAATATATCTCCTCTTTAATAATTAATGATAATAAAAGATGCCAAATAATTAATATAAACTTAGAAGATATTGATGATAATCTAGCTAAGGTTATAGTAAAAATAATTAGTAAAATGATTTTTGATTTTGGAAAGGGAAGAAAAGTTAGAGCGGCTATTCCATTTCATTTAATAATAGAAGAAGCTCATCGTTATGTTACAAATGACAATGATAAATTCCTACTTGGATATAATATCTTTGAAAGAATAGCAAAAGAAGGTCGAAAATATGGTGTTATCTTAGATTTAATAAGTCAAAGACCAGTTGACATCTCAGAAACCGTTGTAGCACAAATGAGTAATTTCTTAGTCTTAAAAATGACTCATCCAAGAGATATTGAATATATTGAAAAAATGCTGCCAAATATTAGTAGTGATATAATTGAAAAATTAAGTTCACTGCAACCCGGAACCTTAGTATCATTTGGTAGTGCCTTTAAAATACCTTTGTTAATTAAAATGGATTTACCAAATCCACTACCATATTCATCTAACTGTGATATCTTACAAAGATGGAAAGCAAATTAATTTTGTCAAATAATGTAAATATTGTTTTCAAATATAAGAATTAATGATATAATTAAAATACCTAGAAGGTGATCAAATATAAAACCGACTAATGGTGATTATTGGGAATCTAATTAAATGGCGGTGTTGAATACCGATTATTAAATCGGGATCCTAAAGTCATTTATGTGATGCCCACCTGGCGAGAGCGGGTTTTTATCACTGCGATCACTTTACTAGGTTTTTATTTTGATTTAAGGAGTCTAATATGTTTGAAAGATTAATATCCCTTATTGGAAAGGATAAATTTAATAAGCTTCAAAAAGTAAATGTCTTAATCATTGGAGTAGGTGGAGTAGGTGGTTATGCTTTGGAAGCTTTAATTCGTTCAGGTATAACCAATATAACAATCATTGATGGAGATAAAATTGAAGAATCAAATTTAAATAGACAAATAATATCATCTACATCAAATATTGGAGAGTCAAAAGTAGAAATTGCTAAAAAAAGAAGTCTTGAAATAAATCCCAATATAAATATTGAAGCAAAATCAATTTTTATAACCAAAGATAATTTTAAAACTATATTTGATAAAAAATATGATTATGTTATTGATGCATGTGATGATATGGATATAAAATATCTATTAATTAAAAATTCAAACAAATATAAGTTAGTATCTAGCATGGGCACAGCCAATAAATTTGACCCTTCAAAATTTCAAATAACAACAATAGATAAAACTTCTAATGATCCAATCGCAAGAATATTACGCAAAAGAGTTAAAGATGATCATATTAGAAATAAATTTAAAGTAGTAAGTAGTACTGAAACACCACATCAAAAAGGAGTTCTTGGAACTAATAGTTACATTCCTGGTATAGCTGGATTATTATGTGCAAGTTATGTAGTAAATGATATTTTAAAAAAATAACACA
>CACXEC010000061.1 GCA_902766545.1 uncultured Erysipelotrichaceae bacterium
ACGAAGATTAGAAAACCCTGAACTTAATGGAGATATTTTAGAAGATATGATTTCTTCCTATAAAAATAGATATGATATTGATGATAACGATGAAAGCATTATTAATAAAAATGTTGATGCTTATCAAGAAAAACTGAAAACTAAAACTAAATCTTCTATTAAAAAAGTAGATATTCCTAAAATAGGAGATTATACTTTTGAGATGTTGCCTTTAACTGATGCTAGAAATTTAGTTATGGGATACCGTGCAGGTAATTGTTTTAGAATAAATGGGGATGCATTTGTTTTATTTAATAATTATTTAACTAATCCTCATATGAGATTAATATCTATTTCTACGGATGAGTGTAAAGATTTTGGTATGATTTTATTAATGCGTAATGGGAATGTTCTAATTGCTCAAGGTATCGAAACAAGTAAAAGAGCACCTGAGAAAATTTTAGGAGAAAAACTATATTTAGCAGTTCAAAGTGCTTGTGAGTATGTAATGAAAAAAATGAATGAAGAAGATGATGAAATAGTTGCTAGTATTATAGGTTTAACTAATAATAATACAGCCCTATATAATCACTGTGTTTTACCATTTATAATTAATCCAATTTTAAGTGATAACCATCAGTATTATAATGGTGTTGATTCATATCAAGGGTTACTTGCCATAAAGGAAGGTAAAACTATAAGGGATATTAAATTATATGTTCCCAAAAAGTTATATGGTGAAAAAGGTAATAAGATTTGGAAAAGAGATCGATCATTATCTGGTAGTAGTTTTGATTATAGAATGGTCCAAAAAATACTTATTTCTTTAAGATATGCTAGGTTTAAAAAATCTTCTAATGAAGAAATGTTTTATTATTATGATAATTTATCTAAAAAAACAGAAGCATATACTATCTGTACATATGATTGGTTTATTATGGTTTTTAAGGATGGCTCAATTGATACTTTTATAAATTCGGATGATCCTGTAATTATTAATGAATACAATCAGGAGCTAGATAAAATAAAAGGATTTGGAATACACAATTAAGTGATATTCTTTTTTAAAATTTATTATTCAACCTAATGTTGATTACATTCAACTTTACCGTTATGTAAATATACTTATATATATGTTATTATTTTTTTGAAAGGAAGAAAAAATATGAATAAGAAAAAGATTATATTAATATGTGTTATTAGTTTTTTAATAGGAGGTTTAATAAGTTTTCTAGTTTTTAATAATAAATGTGATAAGTTAAGTAAGTTACCGTTACCAGAAGTAACTGGTGGTGAAAGAGGAATATTAGGTATTGATAAAAACATTAATGAAGCTACAATTGATAATTATTTAAATCGTCCAGATTCAGTTTATCGTGATATGCGAATGCTAAAAGATCCTGGTAACTATGAAGCTATAGGTGGTGATTCATATTTATCTGGTTTTGTCAAAGGTTTTGAAGTTGTTCCATATCCATTAATAACAGAGGTTAAAGGTCTTCCAGAAGCAGTAGGAAAAAGTTATACTGGTAAGACACTATTTACGCAAAATGAGGATGGTACTTATAAGGCTAACTATATAGAATCTATGGATCTTCTTGAATACTTTTTTCCTAAAGATAAATATATATTTTTAATGTGTGGTGGCGGTGGATACGCCGGTATGACAAAAAACTTGTTGGTATCTTTAGGATGGGACAAAAACAAAATCTATGATGTTGGTGGCTACTGGTTTTATGAAGGAAATAATAATATAATAGTTAAAAGAACTGTAGATAAAAAAGATTTTTATGATTTTTGGAAAGTAAATTATCACGATATTGATTTTAAAAATTTAACGGAGATTAAATAATGCAAAAAAAAATACTATCCTTAATTATTATTACTTTATTACTATCAGGATGTTTTCATAATAATTCTGGGAAAGTAAAATTGAATAAAGAGTATTATAATGATGGATCGTTTATAAAAGTATCTAGTAATCAAATTAATAAACTTAAAAATGATGTGTACATTCTATATACTTATAATAATTTTTGTACTTTTCAAATTCCTTGTGAAGACATTTTTAGTGAGTTTATGAAAAAAAGAAAAATTGATTTTTTATCTATTTCATTTGAAGAATTTAGAAACACCTATTTGTATGATACAGTTAAATATGCACCATCTGTAATAATTGTCAGTAATGGAAATATTATAGCTTATTTAGATGCTAATAGTGACGATGATTTAGATAAATATCAAGACTCATCAGTATTTGAAAAATGGATTGGTAATTATATAGAAATCTAAAAATAGATAATATTATATTATCTATTTTTTTATTATAATTATTTTATTTTATCTAATACTAATAATGGTGATAGTTTGAAAAATGTAAGTATTTGGAAGTCAAGTGTAAAACAATTAAATCATTCAAAATTAAGATCTGATACAGAATGCGATGTATTGATAATTGGTGGTGGTATTACAGGAGTAAGTACTTTATATCATTTAAGTAGTAGTAATCTAAAAACCATTTTAGTTGAACAAAACAAAATTGGATGGTCGGTAACGGGAAATAATACTGGCAAATTAAATTATTTGCAAAATGATTTGATTGATAAAATAAGAAAAAATTATAATGATGAAGTAGCTAGTTTATATTTAAAGTCGCAAATAAAAACAATTAATAACATAGTTAAAACTATTAAAGATAAAAAAATAGATTGCGATTTAAAAAAAGTTAATACGTATTTATACACTAATAAAGAAAGTGAAGCAATTAAATTAATGAATCTTAGAGTGTTTTTAGAAAAGAATGGTATTAAAACTATTAAAAAGTCGTTAGATTATATTGATAATAAATATTCATTTTGTGCTTTGGATACTTATGTATTAAATCCAATTAAATTGCTATACGGATTAATTAGAGTCAATGATTATATATATGAAGATACTTGTATTAGAAAAATTATCAAAAATCAAAGTAATTTTGTCTGTTACACTAATGAGTGTAAAATTAGAGCAAAGTGGGTCATTTTGGCCTCTCATTATCCATATTTTAATATTCCTTTTCTATTTCCTCTTAAAGCTAGTTTAGAAAAATCATATATAAGTTTTTCAAAATCAAATATTAATAATATATCTTTAATAAACTATTCTAGTCCATTTAAATCGTTTGCATCATATAAAAATGGTTTAATATATCTAAGTAATAATCATTCTAGTTGTAATAAAGTAGATGAAAGTAAAAATTTTAATTTGTTATTAAATGACTTAAATAAATTAAAATTATCTCCTTTAAATCTTTGGAGTAATATAGATATTATGACTAGTGATGGATTACCTTATATTGGTGTATTAAAAGAAAAAATGCTAATTGGTACTGGTTATAATACCTGGGGACTTACGAATGGATTTTTAGCGGGTAAAATATTATCTGATATCATTTTAAATAGAAATAATGAGTATATAAGTTTATTCGATCCTAATAGATTTAATCAAAAGATTTTTTGGGGATCTTTTATAAATGCTTTTAAATCAATATCAGGTTACATTAGTGGATTAAAAATGGGAACTTATACATGCCCTCATATGGGCTGTAAACTTATATATAATAGATTTGAAAAAACATGGGATTGTCCATGCCATGGTTCAAGATTTGATGAAAATGGAAAGTGTATAAGCTCGCCATCAAATAGAGATATTAGTTTAAAAAAATAATAATTGCAAATAATAAAATTAGTAGGTGTTTTTATATGAGGAAGTATTTAGTATTAAGTTTTATATTTGCATTTCTTGTTTTATTTTTATTAATAAATAATGAAAGTTATGCATATGATAATTGTAATTATAAATATATTTATCCATCGGAATTAACAACTCTAAATTTAAAAGATTATCTTGATATAATGAATTACAAGGAAGTATATAGGTTTTGCTCTTATGATAAATGTTATATAGTAAAAGAATCAAATATTTCTAAATCTATTGAAAATTTTAAAATTATTTATGATAAGCAATTAATGGATGATGAATATTTAGAAATTAGAATAAAAGGCTATCCTATTACTGAATTAATTATTAATGCATGTTAATACTTATGTATTTCTAGATATTTTTTATAATCTTTA
The DNA here is from genome assembly GCA_902766545.1 of uncultured Erysipelotrichaceae bacterium. Classification (GTDB taxonomy): domain Bacteria; phylum Bacillota_I; class Bacilli_A; order RF39; family UBA660; genus CAG-533. The sequence goes on from CACXEC010000061.1 coordinate 4,095, forward strand.
ATTATTTCTTTAACAAAAGTTGAATAGTTTGAGTATGGTATTAATAAGTATATACTATTTTTCGTCCTGGTTAATGCCACATAAAATAGTCTTCTTTCTTCTTCAAAGGGATATTTATCTTTTTCTATAATTAGATCTAATATTTTATGATTTCTTATTTTAGTTGGTAATGAGGTTACTTTATTTTCTAGGTTTATTAAAATAATATTATCATCTTCTAATCCTTTTGATGAATGAATAGTTAGATATTTTATTCTTTCGTTTTCTTGTATGTTAAAAACTTTTTTATCATTATTATTTCGCCCAAGAATAGTAATGTTTCCATCTATAGTATCTATTAATCTTTTTAGGGCAACACTTTTATTTTTATAAAAATAAATTTTAATTGGCTTAGATTCATCTTTATAACATATTGTATTCTTTTTAATTTGCTTTTTATTTTTCATAATAAAATTGTTTGCGATATTTATTAAGGTTTGATTATTGCGATAATTACAATCTAAATTAATAATCTTTAAATCTGGTATATAATTTTTTAAACTAAGAAAAATATCAAGATTGCATCCGCTAAAACGATAAATAGATTGATAATCATCTCCAACTGCAAATAGTATTCCATTATTTTGCTTTAGTATTGCATCTATTAAATTAAATCTAATAAGCGAAGTATCTTGAAATTCATCTATAATTATAATTTTGTATTTAATTTTAGCTTTGTTTTCTTTAATATTTTTTGTCGCATCAATAATCATATCATTAAAGTCGATATATCCAGCTGATTCTAATTCTGTCTGATAAATATGATATATTTCTAGTATAATTCTTAAATAATCTTTATTTATAAAATGACTCTTTTGATAAAGCTTAAAAAGGTAATTAATATTTGTGTAATTTGCTTTATATAAATTTATAAAGGTTGAAATAAGTGTCTTTAATTCAACTGTGCTGCTTTCTATTAAGATTCTTTTAATTCTTTTATTAATTTTTTTATTATCTTTTCCATAAGAATTAAAATATTCATCAATTATAAAATTTAATAAATTAAATGGTGCTATGTGGATATTTTCGTTTTTAAGTATTTCTAATCCCAATTTATGAAATGTCTTAATATCTACATTGTACTTTATTTTTTTCTTAATATCATTTACTGATTCATTAGTAAAAGAGATGACTAATATTTCATCTTCTTTATAGTATTTATTATCAATTAGATAGTTAATTTTATTGATTATGGTAAAAGTTTTGCCAGATCCTGCACCTGCGATAACTAAAGTATTGTTAAGCGATTTAACTGCTTCAAGTTGTTTTTCGTTCATGTTATTTAATATATTATAATTATATTATTACGTCAATATTTATTAATAATGCTTTGATTATTTATAGAAAAGACTTTATTGCATACTAACAATTTCTTTATCTAATAATGAGTATAAATAGATGTATACCTTTTTCTTTGTTTTTGACTCTATATATTTTTTATATCCGTCTAGCTGTTTTTTATATGCTGTATCAGTTATATTTTTTAGTTTGTAGTCGATAATATCTATATAATCACTATACTCTAACATTAAGTCAATTATTCCATGTTTTATTGTGTTTTCTGCTTCATAAATAAATTCATATTCTTTATAAATTTTGGCATCTTTAACTTTTGATAAGAGCGTACTATTTAATAATCCTTCGATTATATCTTTTTCCAAATTATTGTAAATTGTTAAGTCTGGATTTTTAAAGTCTAAATTTTCCAAAATATAGTGCATGTGAGTTCCAGTGTTCATATTGTTAATTTCTTCATAGGTAAGTAAGCTTTTATTATTTTTAGAATACTGCTGCTCGTTAACCAGACTGCTGTTTTGTTCTATGCTGTTAACTAAAATTTTATTTCCTTTTTGAATGTTATTTAAAGATATATTCTTAATATATTTATAATTAATGTCTATTTCTGGAATTTTAACTGATTTAATATATTTATGAATATATTCATAACAAGAATTTAAAATGTCTGTAAATGATTTATATGATGATCTGGTTATATAGTCAACAATTTGATTTTCATCAAATATGTTCATATTATCTTCCTTTAAGGACGTGACTATTATCATTTTTTCTTTTGCTCTGGTTAATGCTACATAAAATAGTCTTAATTTTTCAGATATTTCATCTTTGTTATATTTATCTTTATTTAATGTATTTACGAATGTTGTAATAAAACCATTATCATAGTTAGGAACAATTAAGCCATATTCGTTACTATATATAATTCTCTTTTTTATATCCATGGTGTTAAATTTTTTATGTAGTCCGGAATAATAACATATTTTATATTCTAATCCTTTTGATTTATGGATATTAGTAATTGTAACTGAATCTGAATCGGTTATTATACCAGGAGTTTTTATGCTTTCTTTATCATTAATTAAAGAATTTAGATAATCATTTATTCCGTATATATTAATTCCAATTTTTCCAAGTTCAATAAACTTATTTATTAAGTTATTTATTATTATTGTTCGGTAATTTGTATTGCCAATTGTAATCATTTTATCGTAAAAACAAAATTTTTCAATTACTAATTCTAATATTTCTTTATTACTTAAATAATCAATTTTACAGCTTATCTCTTTACATAAATTATATATAATGGAATCTTTAAGTTGGTTGTTTGTAATGACATTATATATTTCTTGGTCTTTTAGTCTATATAAATAACTTCGTGCAATACTCGCAAAATAGAAATTTGTAGAACTGTCTAAAATATTATTTTTAATATTAATTGTTAAAGCAATAATATTATTTATAATAAGAACTTCTTCAGCCATTAAAATGTTTTCGTCTTTATAAATATTTAAGGGAATCATTAAATGGTCGAATATCTTTTTATAAATATCAAAACTACTTGTACGATCCATTAGGATGCAAAAGTCTTTGTATGTACATGGTCTTAGTTCTTTATCGAATACTAAATATTTATTATTAACTTTTTCTTTAATATCATTAGCAATAATATAGGCTTCAATTTCTTCTTCGGTGTATTTTTTGTCTTCATTTTGGTAATTATATATTTCTAGATAATTATTGTAATTGTTATTTCCTAATTGTTCAAAAGATTTATTTCCAAAAATTAGTTGATGTTCATCTTTGTAATTGGCATTTCCAATGGTGTTATCCATAATATGATTAAATATTTGGTTAATACTTTCTAAGACTTCTCTTCTAGAGCGGAAATTTTCATTTAAATCAATTTTCTTTCCTTTTATATTTTTTTTATACATATCATATTTTATTTTAAAAATATTAGGATTAGCGTTTCTAAAACGATAAATGGATTGTTTAACATCGCCAACCATATAAACATTATTATTATTAATTAAATTAATAAACTCTTCTTGGATGTCACTTGTATCTTGATACTCATCTATCATTATTTCTTTATAATGTTTTTTTAAATGATCTTTAACATCATCAAATTCTTTTATTAATTTAATAGCAAGCTTGCTTATATCTCCAAAGTTGTAAACATTATTTTTAAGTTTAAAATTATCCATCTCTTTTGTTAGTTTTTTAACAATGTTGATAATTACATTAGCATATTTTTTTGTATCTATTAAGTTTTGGACTAATGATTCTTTGCTGTATATACAATATTCTTTAATTTGTTTTAGGAATTTAGTAATTTGTTCTTTATAATATTTACCTTTTTCCGAAGAAGAGGTAAGTCTTGGTAATTTAATATCAGCTAAAGAGTTTCGAATTTCTTCATAATTTTTAGCATTAATTAATAATTCTAGGGCTTTATATATTTTACTATAATAATCAGCACTTACTTCATATGATAGATTAAATATTATAGTTTTAATGGTATCTATTTTCTTTAAAATACTGTGTTCATACTCTTTAAATAAAATTTCTATATTGTTAATATCATAGTAATTATTAACATAATTATTTAAAAATTCTTCTTTATTCGTTATAAGATCAATTTTATTATCTAATTCTAAAATAATTTTTTTAAGTTGTTTATCGTTTTTAGTCCCAAAATTCAAGACTAAATCTATAAAATCATTATCTTTTTGAGCATATAAGACATCAAATATTTCATTAATATAATCTTTCTTTTTTTTAGTAATAATAGAAGAATCTATTATGCTAATGTCATGGTTAATATTTAGGTAATAATGATATTTTTTTACTAAGGCTAAAGTAAATGAATCAAATGTTGTAATATCAGCACTTTCAACTAATTTACCTTCATTAATAATCTCGGGATGTTCTAGTATTTTATTTTTAATTCTTGATTTCATTTCGGCTGCTGCATTATTAGTAAAGGTTAATAATAATAATTCGTTAATATGTGTTCCTTTTAAGAGGCATTGAATTACTCTTTCGGATAGTACGGCAGTTTTACCAGAACCAGCGCCCGCTGATACAATTATATTTGTTCCACTAGTGTTAATAGCCTCTAATTGTTCTTTAGTCCAATTCATTATTGTCGCCTCCAAGTATGGTAAGATTATTATCTACTTTTATATATTCAAGATCTTTTTCAGTTTTATAACATACTGATTTATATGGACAGAATTCACATGATATGTTTTCTATTCCAACAATTTTAGGATTTATATTAAATTTTGCATTTTTAACGTTTATAATGCATTCATTAATTTTTTCTTCTGTTAGTGATTCTAATTTATTAAAATCCTCGTCTGTTAAAACTTTTGAATAAGAACTAAAACCATTTGATGTTAGTTTCATACCACTAATATATTCACTATTTTCATATGTTGGATCAAAGGCTTGTAATAATGCCTCATTACCTAAAGTGTAGCCGGCAAGTCTTAGGGATTTTTCATATTGTTCACTACTACTTTTTTCAAGTTCTTTATTAAAAACTGGCTTTAATATATGTTGTAAATATATTCCAATAATTTTTGATTCTGGGTATATTTTTCTAATTAAGTAGATATATGTAGGTAATTGTAAATTTAATCCATATTTTGCTAGTTTTAAATCTATACTTGGAATTCCTGTTTTATAATCAATTAAAACATAATTATTTTCATAACTCATTATTTTGTCAATAATCCCAATAAAATTTGTATTATTAATTTCTACATTAATTTTTTTCTCTGTTTCAATTGTTTGATATTTAGTAATTCTTTGAAATGATTTAATATAATCTATTGCGGAAGTTAGTTCAGATAAAATTTTATTTAAAAAGAATTTGTTTTCATTGGTTAAATCAAATGGATGGTTACTAATAAATTCTTGTTTAATGTTTTCATAGTTAAAGTTATCGTCATATATTTTAGATAGAATAAAGTGGCATAAATTTCCTGTCCAAGTATCAAAAGTTTCTTTTTGCATATTTAATTTTAAAATATTGTCGCAGTAATATTTAAATGAGCATTCATAATAAGTATTCATTTTGGAATAAGATAGATTAAATTTAAAATCATCTTTTAATTTTACTTTTTGATAAGAATTATCGTAAGTTAAATAATTATGATTTGGATAAGTTGCTAGTAAATTTTCAAGTTCTTTGTTTGCCCAACTATATTTTTGAAAATTGTCTAGAAGAATTCCCAAGTTAAAAATATTACTCTTATTTGAATAATTGGATGATTTATAATCTACATTAATAACTTTGTAATTAAAATCTCTTATTAATGATGATTCTTTTAATTCACTATTTAAGTTTTGCTTAGCTGATGTAAGGCATAAGTTCTTTATATTTTTAATTATATTAAACCATTTATTTTTTTCAATATTGTTTTTTTCAGGTGTCGTTTCTAAAAAAGTAAATTTTTCGCTATCATTTATATAATCAGTGTCTTTAAAATTTTGGGGAATATACTCGGCATTAAAATCGATTACATAAATATAATCATTATCAGTAAAATAATCGTCGAAAAGATTTGTGCAATTAATGGCATTGGTGTATTTCTTAGTTGGCGTCATAGTGGTTTTAAGTTCATATTCTAGCATATCTTTTACGTTATTTTTATCATCTTCCCAGTAATATTTATTTAAAATATCGATAATTAAGTCCTTCATGTCATTATCTTTAATGCTCGCTATATATTCATTTACATTATCTAGATTAAGTAGTAAATCATAACCTACTTTTGTTTCATAAAGTGAAGAATTAGAGGGAGTATTAATATTTAAATTATAGTTATTAAATATTCTTTTTATAGTGGTTTCATTGTCTTTATTCATACCATATATATAAACGTCATTAAGGTTGAGTTTATTATTTATGATATCATTAGCAATAAATTCGATTTCATAGTTTAGGTGTTCAAAGTTGTAAATTTGATGAGTATAATTGTTATCATATTTGGGAATATATTTTATATTTACAATATCTTTTATTAAATCAATAAGTTTTAGATAGTATTTATTAATGTAGTCAAAACCAAAAACAAAAACGTCTTTATTTTTTATATATTGTTTAAAGTACGTGTCTTCAATTAATAATTGTTCTTTTACGAGTTTATCTTTTAAAATTTTTAAATTATTTAATTTATTATTTGTGTAGTTTTTATCAAATATATAATACATATTTTCAATTAACTCTTTGGCATTTTCATAGCTTATACTTTGTTTTTTCATTATATAATTAATTGCTAAAACATCATAATCAAATTGAATATGTTTTGCTAGCTCTTTAAAAGTCATTATCTTAATATTATACATTTCATTTAATGAATTTAAATATTTTATTGTTTTAACTTTAAGATTGTCAGGAATAATTAATATAGAATTGTCGGTTAAATACTTATCTAGTTGCATACTATCACCTATGTAAATTATATCATTAAAAAAAATAACTAAATAGTTATTTCTTTATCTTTTTTGACTTTAGTTATTCTTAATACCATGGTTGGATCAAAATGATAAGCGACTATATCATCTTTAATATTATATCTTTTAGCTATATCTAAAATGGCACTTGCTACTTCATCTTCTTTTTCATTAATTACATATTTAAACCATTCACTTTTGTTTTTAAATCCTTTGTTTAAGGCATTTATAGTGTCTTTTTTTTGTAATGCGATTAATTCTAATTTTAAATCATCTATTGTCATAAATACTCCTTAATTTGCGTATTTTGAATTTATTCCAAAGTATTCTTCCATTGTTCGCCAAGTACCATTGTTATAGAGTTCTTTAGCAAGTTCTTTACCAACATATCTAATATGCCATGGTTCAAATATATAACCTGTTTCATCGCTTTTTCCTTCAGGATATCGAATAATATAACCATATAAATAACAGTTATTCGCTACCCATTTTCCCTCGGCGGTATCTTTAAATGATGTTGTTATTGTGTTTAAATCGAATGCAAGCCCTGTTTGATGTTCAGAGTGACCAGGACGGGCAGAAGATTTGTCTGCAGCAGCTTTTCCTTTTCTATTTACGTATTGGTTATATAAATCTCTTTGATAGTAATATCCTCTATATCCACTTTGAATCCATAATTTAAGACCAAGAGCGGCGGCATCACTTTTCATCTCTTGCCATGCTTTATATGCTTCATTATCGATGCATTCACGGCAAAATCCTTTCATTGATTCAGTTATTTTAATATGTGTATTTGTAGGAACCCAATTTTCATTCAGGGCATAAGTTTTATTAGCAATTAAATAGCCATCAACATAGTATGCTCCATTTTGGTATTCTATTTTATAACCTTTAGATGATGTTCCTATTAATTTGCTTGGATCTACTTCTTTTTGAATATCAACTTTTTGAGTAGTGGTTATTTTTTTTGTGGTTGTTTTAGTAGACGATTGAACTGTTGTTGGTTTTATTGTGGTTGTTGTTTGAGTGGTTGTAGTGGTACTTATAGTTGTCGTAATTTCAGTATTATTTTCGTCGGATATTATAGTATTTGACTTTATCATTAAAAATGGCCCCCTAATTAAAAATATAATTAATATTACTAAGATAACAATTATTATATTTAGCATTAATTTCTTTTTAGATACTTTTTTTATTAATAATATTAGAATATATAATAGCCCTAATAATAATGGACCATATGTAATTATTACATTTGTACTAATCATTTTTCCACCTCATATTCAATATTATTTTTATCTAAGAAGTCTTTTATTGTTTCAATATTAATTGCAATTCCAATTTTAAAGGGGATACTATTAGTTTCTATAACTTTATATCCTGAAATCATCCCTACTAGTTTACCATCTCTAGTCATAATTGGCCCGCCTTCTTGACCATTAATTATTTGGTTGTTCATTTCAAACATAGTTATTTTTTCGTCTTTATCTGCAATATTTCTGCATACTATTCCATTTGTGGGAAATATCGGAAAATTCAAATAATTATAATTTACCTTTATTCTTTTATTTTCATTATCATATTCAAAAGCTTTATATTCTGGGAAGGTAAAACCTACCCCACATATATCAGTACCTATTTCAGGATTCTTTTTAGCAAATATTGGAAAGTCTTTAACGAAAATATTTCCTTTTTTTTCAATGCTAACAACAGCTAAATCTAATGAAGGGTGTTTAATAATATTTAACTTTCCTGCATCTTTAGCAATATCCATTATTATACTGTGAATTCCAATTAGTGTATCATCTTTAATTCCGTATTTTTGCTCTATTTTTTTAGCCTTTTTTGGACTTGAATCAATTTCCTTTATAATTTTTTCGTATGTTTCATTATATTCCGAAGAAGTTAAAAAGATATCTGCATTACGTGCAGTTGTTAAAATATCACCATTTTTATTTAAAACTATCATGGTAGAAATGTCATTGATAACTTGTCTATCTTTATAAAAAAGTCGACCTATTAAAAGTGGTCTTGTGAATTCTAATGCTTTTTTTATTGCTTTTGTATACATATATCATCTTTTCCTAACATATAAAGTATATCATAAGTTTTGGAAAAGTTTAATATTTATGATATATTTATTAGGAATTTGAGGCGATTCTTAATGAAAGAAATAATTATAAATCCGAGTAATATTATTGATAATGAAATAACGGATAGAAAAGAGATTAATAATTATATTTTTAAATACAATAATAAAATTTTATTAAAAAAGCATCATAATTCTTATTATTTTATTCATGATGAAGATTTAAATATGTCATATAAAAAGGAATTATTTGTAATTAAAAATGAATATGATGAAGATTATCCTTTTGTAGGCGATAAATGTTTAACTAAAAAATGTTTTTACTTAATAGAGGGAGATGTTAATATTGAAAACACTGAATGGATTGAGCTAAATGAATTAATACAAAAACTTGATGCGCAGAGATATAATAATCCAAGGGTTCAAAGTATAACTGATGAAATTATAGAAATTATAAGTTATTTGACAAATTAAATAAAATTTGTTAATATATTTTTCATTAAAAAAAGGGGGGGGTTATACATGCAAGATGGTAAAGTGTTAACTACATATGATGAAATGTCAAAAAGACAAAAGTATATATTAAGACAATTAAGAAGACCGGTTGGTGCAACTTCACTAGAATATGTGGAGGAAGTAATGATAGATGTTGAAAAAGCTAGAGAAATTGCAGAGCTTGCAATTAAAAATGGTCTTTCACATATTACTTTAGATGCAGAAGATTTAGCTTTAATTTTATTATCATTAGGCATTGGAGTTAATAAACGTAGTGCAGCAGATTTATACTTACTTGAAGATTATCCAATTACTGAACAATATATTAAAGATGAAATTAATACAGTTGTTCATTGGTATAAAGAAGATTTAGATGAAATCTATGATGTTGTAATGCAAATACTAAATATGAAAGAAGCACAAAGTAAAGAAATAATGAGCTTAGGAAAATAAGCTTTTTATTTTTAAGAAAATCTATTAAATATTATTGACTAATAAATAAATTGGTTGTTAGAATATTATTTTATAAGTGGGAGGTTTTTATGGTAACAAATTTAGATGGTAAAAGAGTTCCTTATGTTGGATATAAGGATACAAAAGTAGATAAAGAACTTAGAAGTATGTATGATAGTCTAACAAGAGGAGAACAAAGAAGATTAAAAAAAGAATCTAAAAAACTGGATTCAACAAAATATGAGTATTTAGAGGAAATTCTAATTGATTATAATAATGCTTTTACATTTGCTACAGAGGTTCAATATGATTTAGATTTTGATATTGATTTAAATGATTTAATAAATATTTTGTTATTTTTTGGTATTGGGGTTCAAAGGAGAAGACCTGATGAAATTTCATTAATTAGTGGGGAATCTGCTGAAAGCTTAAAGAATGATCAAGATAGACTTGCTAAAGACTATGAGGATAAGATTTTAGATATTTATGACATAGTTATGCGTACTCTAGAAAAAACTAAGAATCAAAATAATAAAGTTATGAGTCTTTAAGACTCTTTTATTATGTAAAATAATATTTTAATTTTGATACTTTTGCCATGCTTAAGCTGATTTTTGTTTGCTAAAAATGAATGAAGAAAATGTCATTCATATAGTTTAAAAAATTAAATAAAAGCTATAAAAGCATATTTCACAAACGGGCAATAAACGTTTGTTCACTTGTGGGGAGGGTGAAAAATGTTAAAAGCGAGTTTATTCTCGTTTTTTTGTTCCATATAATTAGCACTCACTGTTGACAAGTGCCAAAAAATGAGTATAATAGTGTTTGAAAAGAAAGGGTGATAATTATGTTTAATATGAATCCTGAAGAAGATAATGTTAATGTTTTAGAAAAATAT
>CACXEC010000062.1 GCA_902766545.1 uncultured Erysipelotrichaceae bacterium
GAGGGTAGTCGAAACCCCGTCTCAACCTTGGCAAGGTTGCATTCTAGCCGTTGAACCACACCTGCATCGCATAGATAATATACCAAAAATTATAAAAAATAGCAACAAAAAATATTATTTTTTAAAATTATATTTTAATAAGATTGTTAAATATACTAAAACCATTCCTATACTTGCCGTTGTTAACTGTGTTATTCCCATAGCTGATTTTAAAGCAAATGCCACTTTAGAAGGAAATACTCCACACACCTTTAAAATATTAAATGCTCCAAATATTATTAATACTTTAATAATTATTCCAATAATACCAGATAAAAAATAATTATACTTTCTATCTAAATATAAAAGTTTAAAAGTATATATAATTGCAAAATTGCCAACCCATATAGCAGGAATCATATAAGCCATATAAATTGATGAACTTTTAAAAACATATCCACTTAAGATTGTTGATATACTTGGCATTGTAACTATACCAATTATCTTTTTCCATCCTTTTATTTTAAGCGCTGAAATAATTAATACCATATTCACAATAGAACCAATTATTAATTGTGAATTATTAGTAATAACACTATTTTCTTGAAATATTAAGTTAATAAATTTACCTAAAAAAGTTGGCACAAATAATGCAATTAATCCTAATAAGACAGTATCCAACCATTCATCTTTATTATCAAACGTTTTATTTATTACATCACTCATAAATACACCTTCCTTCTACATTTAACAAGGTAAATCTTCATTACAAGATTGACTAGGTTTAACATAATCAATTATTTTTATAAATTCATCATGTTGAATTTTTTTGATTTTTTCTGTAAGTTCCATATCAACAGATGTGAAATAATCCCCTATTCCCATTGTACTTTCTATTGGGACTCCATTAACGACAGCAATTAAAGTGGAATCATTAATTCTTTTTTCCTTTAAAACAATTTCTTCATTATCATCATATAAAATATAATGATCAATTACATCAGAAAAAATTTGAGTTAACTTCATATAATCACTTGAACCAGCAATTTCTTCAATTACAGTACCGCTATCAGAAACTGCTTTTTTATCTCGAATATTATTAATATTTACATAGTACAATATATCTATTCCTTCTTGATCTAATGTCTTTAACAATTCTTCAATAACTAACCTACAATAATGAGACGAACCATCACCAAAATATACTAAAAAAGTTTTATTATTATTTATTAAAGATATAATATCTGATGCATTAGAATACTTTATCAAATTATTAGATGGAATCTTTATGTTGCGATATTCAACATCAAGTATTTTATCATATACTTCATTATAAGATTCGTATTCTCTTTTAAACTTTTTAGCATCCGCATTATTTCTAATAATATAATAGACTAATAAAGAAGTAATTATCAAAAAACTAATTATAATTAAAATTTTCTTATTCTTCATAAAACCACGTATATATTATACAATTTTTAAAAACAATTATCCAATATTAATAGTCATTAAATATATGATCAATCAGTTTTTTTGATAATTCATCAATAAAAAGTACTAATACACTTATAATTATAGCATATAAAAATTGTAAAATACTTATATCAACTAGGTGGAAAATAGTTTTTACAGGAGTAAATGCCACTACTAAATTCATCAACATTAGCACTAACATACTTTTGTTTAAAGTATTATTAGCAAATAATTTATTAATAAACACATTCTTTTTTAAGTTACGACATGAATACGCATAAAACATTTCAATAAAAACTAACGAAAAAAACGCCATAGTACACGCTACATTTGCATCAAATAGTGACTTATTTACAAAATAAATTAATAATATAGCAAACGCTTTTAATAAAGCGCTTATTGCTATTTTAGCAATTAAAAACGGAGTAAAAAAATTACTATCTTTTTTTCTGATTTTTCTTGACATAATATCTTCTGTAGCATCTTCAAAAGCTAATGCAATTGCTGGAAGTGAATCTGTTGCTAAATTAATATATAATAGTTGAATCGGTAGAAAAATTTCAAAGCCATAAATAATACCAACAAAAACAATGATTATTTCCGCAATATTACCAGCAAGCAAATATACTAAAACATTTCTTATATTATCATAAATTCTTCTGCCTTCCTTAACCGCCTGGACAATTGTAGAAAAACTATCATCAGCTAATATTACATCAGAAACATTTTTTGATACTTCAGTACCAGTTATTCCCATCCCAATTCCTATATCAGCTTTCTTTATAGCAGGAGCATCATTTACTCCATCACCAGTCATGGCAACAACTTTATTGTTAGCTTTCCAAGCATTAACAATTTTTAACTTTTCTTCTGGTGTAACTCTTGCATAAACCGAATATTTAGGAACTAATTCTTTTAATTCCTCATCACTAAGACCTTCTAATTCACTACCTAAAATAGCTTCATCTTTACTTTTTAATATTCCTATTTTTTTCGCAATTGCTATTCCTATTCCTAAACTATCTCCTGTAATCATTATTGGCTTAATATTTGAAAGTTTACATAACTCAATAGATTTTTGAACATCCTCTCTTGGAGGATCTATCATGCACACTAAACCATAAAAAACCAAATTATCTTCCAATTTAGATTTTAAATCATCTTTATAAGCAAATGCTAATATTCTATATGATTTAGAAGATAAATCATCTTCTACTTTCATTAATTCATTTTTTATTTTTTCTGTTAATTTAACACACCTATTATTTAAAAATACTCTATTGCATTTACTAATTACTGAGTCAAAACTACCCTTAGTAATCATAATATTTCCTTTATCATAATGATTAATTGTAGACATCATTTTTCTATTCGAATCAAATGGAATATCGGATAATCTAACATATTTCCCACGAATTTCATCAATGTCTTTTCCACCTTTTTGAGCACAATTTATTAATGCAATTTCCGTAGGATCACCTAAAAAACAATCATCTGATAAGCTTGCATCATTATTTAAAATCATCATATTTTCAAAAAAATCATCGCATAAATCTTTGGAATTATATAATTTACCATTAAAATAAATTTTTTCCACTGTCATAAGATTTTGCGTAATTGTACCTGTTTTATCAGAACAAATAATTTCTGTACATCCTAAAGTTTCTACTGAAGACATTTTCCTTATAATTGCTTTTCTTTTAGCCATACTGCTCATACCAAGTGATAACGTAATAGTTATTACAGCTGGTAATCCTTCAGGAATTGCAGCTACAGCAAGTGACAATGATAACATAAGTATTTCTAAAAAAGGTAAATTCTTATATAAGCCAATAAAGAAAATAATTCCAATAACAATTAGTATTAAAAGTGATAATATTTTGCTTATCTCCTCTACTTTTTTCTGAAGTGGAGTAACTTCTAATTCATCATTATCTAATAAGCTAGCTATTTTACCAAATTCAGTATCCATTCCAGTTGCGCAAACAACAGCTTCACAATGACCATAAACTATACTTGTCCCAGAATAAATCATATTTGATCGATTAGATAATAAAATATCTTCTTTTAACTTTTTAATTGTTTTTTCTACAGGAATAGATTCTCCTGTTAAAGCAGATTCATCAACCTTTAAAGCTGATAGAGAAATAATTCTGGCATCAGCTGGCACTTTATCACCAGCTTCCAAAACTAATACATCTCCAATAACAATATCTTTACTATTGATTAAAGCATTTTTACCATTTCTTCGTACTTTTACAGTCGTTGTTTGCATTTTTTTCAAAGATTCTATAGCTTTATCAGCCTTTTTTTCTTGCACATATCCCATTATTGCATTAATTATTACAATTGCAATAATAATAATACTATCAGTAAATGAAGTTTTATCAATAATAGATACAATAAAAGATATTATCGAAGCAATTATTAAGATAATAATCATAGGATCATTAAATTCACTTAAAAAAATTAAAAAATTAGATTTTTTACGTTTCTCCGTTAGCTCATTTTTACCATTTTTCTCTAGTCTTTTATAAGCTTCATTACTAGATAACCCATTAATTGATGATTGTACCTTATCAAAAACCTCTTTTATACTTAAATTATGAAACACTATATCACCCCAATATACTATTCATAATAAATTATAGCACAAACAATATTGTATTGGATATGTTTTATGTTATAATAATAATGAAAGGATATGATCTATATGAAAAAAGTTTTTAAATTATTATCTTTATGTATAATAGCTTCTTTAATTGCCGGTTGCTCATTACCAAGCTTAGGTGAAAAAACTAAAACTTATACTTCTCATGGAATTAGTGTTACCATGAACGATAAATTCTATGAAAAATCATTATTAAGTGCAACTGTTTATCTAGAAAGCACAGATAGTATTTTTACCGCTTTAAAAGAAGATTTTAATCTTTTATCAACCGTAGGAATTACTAAAGATAGTACTTTAAGAGAATATGCTGAACTTGTGGTTAAAGCTAATCAGTTATCTACTCAAATAATTGAAGAAGATGGACTAACATACTTCACTTATGAGAAAACAGTGAGTGGAAAAGATTTTTACTACTTAGCAACAGTTTATAAATCTAATGATGCTTTCTGGCTTATTAACTTTGCTTGTGAAAAAAATGCCCAATCTAGTTTTAAACCAAAATTCATAAAATGGGCAAAAACTGTAACTTTTGCTAATTAAAGAGTTTATTAAAACTCTTTTTTTGTTATAATATTTGTAGAAAGAAAGTGAAGTATGAAAAACGAAAATGTAAAAATAATAATATTATCTGGAAAAGCAAGAGCTGGAAAAGATACTACAGCGCAATATATTAAAGAATATTGTGAATCTCAAAATCAAAAAGTAATAAATTTACAATTCTCATATTATATAAAAATGTATGCAAAATTTATTACTAATTGGGATGGCTCAGAAGAAACTAAACCTCGAAGCCTATTACAAGAATTAGGAACTGAAGTAATTAGGGAACAAATAGATAAATACTTTTTTATAAAGAGAATTATCGAAGATATTAAAGTATGCTCATTTTATGCTGATATTATCACAATTAGTGATGCTAGATTACCAGAAGAATTAGATGAAATAACAAAAGCATGTCCAAATGTATTGAAAATTAATATAATAAGAGCAACAACGGACAATAATCTAACTGCAAACGAAAAAAATCATATAACTGAAACTGGATTAAATGATTATCACGATTATGATTATGAAATGATAAATAATGGAACTTTAGACGATTTAAAAAATAAAACCATCGATATAATTAAGAATACATTGTACTTATAAGATCATTATATATTTTATAGTCTTTATCTTCAAAACAAACAAAATACACATTAATATTATAATCTTTAAATAAATTAACTATTTGAGTTGCTATTTTAGCAGCTTTTTCTTTTGGAAAATGATAGATACCGGTGCTAATACAAGGGAAGGCAATAGATAGTTGCTCTAATTTATTATCAATCATATAACTTAAAGCTAATTTCATTGAATTATAATAGCACTTTTCTAGAAAATTATCTTCGCCATGTAAACCATCATGATATATAGGGCCAACAGTATGTATAATCTTCTTGCAAGGCATATTATAACCATCTGTCATCTTAGCTTCACCAGTATCGCAACCATTTAATGATTTGCACTCATCTAAAAGTGCTTTACCAGCCTTTCTATGGATAGCACCATCGACTCCGCCACCACCAAGGAGAGTCTTATTAGCAGCATTAACAACTATATCAACATTTAAAGTTGTTATATCATCTTTTAAAACAAATACTTTCATTTATACCATCACCTTATATAATTATAAATTTTTTTTAGTTAAATAGAAAGAACTTTATAAAGTTCACATATATATACAATTTGTTTTGTCTTATCACTCTTATCACAAGTAATTAACGTTAAACTATTTTTACTTTTATCACGATATATCTTAGCTTTACCATTTTTTAGTATTTTATAATTATTAACAACTTTATAAATATATTGCTTATTTTGATAATAAATATTAACTATATCATCATTATGAAGTTTATGTAGTTTTTTAAAAAATGAAATTTTACTATTACCAGAATGGCTAGCTAATATCAAATTATCATTTGCTTTTTCTATTGAGCCGGCTAATATCTCTATTCCATAATCAACACTATTCTTATTTGAATGGGTATTAAATAAATTTTTTTTAAGTTTTATTTTAGGAATTTCTAATACCGCATATAATTCATCAGATTCATAATTCAGAGATATATTGCTATTATGTATCATGGGTCTAGAAGAATCAAAAAAATAAAAAAAACAAACTATAAATAAAGAGACAAATAACATTTTTTGTCTCAAATCCCCATTATATCTTCTTTTTAACATAAATAAATCCTTTAACTAAAAATAGCATGATAAATATCATTCCTTTATAAGAATTTTTTAATGTATTTGGAACAGCTATGATCTCAGCATCAGTTATAACAGGATCATTTGGCAAAATTGATTTAACAATATCTTTGTCATTCTTTATTTCAAAATAATAACAATTTTCATCTAACAGATATCCTTCTAATCCACCTTTTTCTTTATACTTATATTTTCCAATCATTAGATTATCAAGAATTATTTTACCTTCATTATTTGTATAGCCTTTATAAACTAATTCATCATTTATATTATATACTTCAATCAAAACTCCTGATAAAGATTTTTTAGATACACTATCTATTTTAGTTAATTCAAATTTTCCTTTTTTTAAATAATTATTAACACTTACTAATATAACAGGATCTAAAGTGTCAAGACCATCATAATTAATACTGAAACATATATTATCATTTTTGATTTTATAATTATTATTTACGTTTGTTTCTATAAGACAATAACTTCCTAAATCCAAGTTATTAATTTTAAAGTATCCATTATTAGTTTTAAACGAAGTAACTATTTCTTTATCTTTATATTCCAAAGTACCATCAGCCGCATATACATTTCCATTAGCAACTAAATCAAAACTTACATTATCAAGAAGAATTTTATCATAATAATAGTTATTATTAGTTAACATCATTCTTTCGCCATATTTATTAAGTTCTAAACTTCCTTTAACAGGCTTATTTTCAAAATTTATATCGATATATGGATTCATTTGATCATCGAATAGAATATTATTCTCATCAATTATAAAACTAACTTTTTCTTTATTTAGAGAATATCCATATAATTCATTACTAGGAACTTCTTCAATCTCATATTTTCCAAAAGGATAAAAATTATTTGTTATAAAAAAACCATTTGTAGAATTAAATAAACATTCATCATTTTCACATAAATAACTATCATTTTTTAAAGATTTAATTTTAAAAAGCATGTTATTCCTTAAAATAAGTTTTTTAGATTGACTATCTATTTTATTAACTTTAATTTTAGACTCCTGAACATTATCTACTATTTCCTTGTTTATATCTTTATTATCTATTTTAATGAAAAAATCATTTGTAAAAGCATATCCTTCTTTTGAACTTGTTTGCTTAAATAACCACTCGCCGTATGGTAAATCTAAAGATATAATTCCGTTTTCATCAGTTTCTACAGTTTTACAATACTTTTCATTGGCCTTTAAAAATATATCAAATAAAACACCAGCTTCAGGTTTAATAATTTTCTTATTTTCTAACCCGTAATACTTTTTTATTAAAACATTTTTAGTAATTATTTTTTCCTTTGAAATAACTTCATATGTTTTATTTTCTTCAATTATAACTTCATATACTTTTTCATCTAATGTATATCCATTACTTGCTATTTGTTCTTTAACGAAATATCTTCCATATGGTAAATAATCAGATATTGCTTCACCACTACTATCAGTAATTAGTTTTTTGACTAAATTATTATTATCATCATAAACTTCGTATACAGCATTTTCAAGTGTAGCATCATTTAATAATTGATTGTCTTCATGATCAATCTTTTGAATTTTTATTTTTCCAGCATTTACATTAAAATCTAATTCTAACTCTTTATTATCTAAGTTTCCTACAGAAAATAATCTTTGGGTTTCACTAGAATATGTATATACTATAGGTTCTTCATCATAATAATCATATTTTTTAATTAGTTTAATTTTAACATTACCAATTTTTTTAGCAGTTATAATTAGCTTATTACCGTTCTTTTTTACGCTGGCATTTTCAGTAGACGTAACATTATACAAATTTAAAACATCATTTGTATCAATCAATTCTATAGTTTCTCCAATTGATATATTCTTTATATTTTCAAAAAATGGCATTTGCAAGTCCTTATTTACCAAAGCTTTTATCTCTTCTTTTTCTTCTTTAAACATATCAACTTTTGGGCCTTGAAGATAGCTAGTAAAATATATCTCATGATTATTAGATTCAATTTCCCAAATTAAATACTGAGTAACTGCATACCATTTTTTATCAGTATGATCTACATTATTATCTTTATCAACATAGCCATATCCATAATAAGCAATAGTTTTTATTTTTTCTAATTGTTCAGATGTAAGTTTACTTTCAAATAAAGCATTTTCTATATATCCATTATATAAAGCATTCGAATTTATATGTACTCCTGGCTCAATACAATATATATGTTTATAATCACTTTTTCGTGCAATTATATACATATAATCATAAATTTTATGTTCATTACTTATTTTTGTCACATATACTCCAGGAACAACATCATATTTTTTTAGCATATAATCTTGAACTTCTATACCATACACATTTTTACTAATAAATAAATAACTAAATATTATAATAAATAAAATAATTTTTCTTTTCATTTCCTTCCTTTCTATATTTCAAAAATTATTTTATTGTTTCATTAACCACCTCCTAAAGAGGATACATTATAATTATTAGCAATAATAAAAATCTGCAAAAAAAAGAAGAGCAAAAACTTAAAGCTTTGCTCTTCATTAATATAAATATGATTTTTAAAAGGATTACACATATAATGCACCTCCAAAAATATCTATTATATTAACACATATATTTTTTTAATCAAGCTTATTATTAATTATTTTTTCTTTTTATAGTTTGTTTTACCCTTCTTTTTATTTTTAACTTTCTTTTTTGAAGGAGATTTTTTCTTATTATTAAGCTTTTTATGATTATTATTTGTTTCTGTTTTTGGTTTTGTTTTCTTTGAAGTTTTAGTTTGAGATTTCTTGTTATTAGAATTATTCTTTTTAATACT
Source organism: uncultured Erysipelotrichaceae bacterium (assembly GCA_902766545.1). Lineage (GTDB taxonomy): Bacteria > Bacillota_I > Bacilli_A > RF39 > UBA660 > CAG-533. The sequence goes on from CACXEC010000062.1 coordinate 9,206, forward strand.
TTTAGGCGTTCTTACATATTTAATTATTAACTTTGTTATTTTATTCTTAATATTCGCTATAAATAATTTAACTTTTCTTATATTAATCTTAGATAATTTAATCCTTTTAATTATATCTTTATTTACTCTTGGAAGCTTTAATAATTTAAATCGTTTAATATTAATTTTAGAAATTTTGATCTTCTTAAAGATCTTAAATACTTTTTTAAAAGTTTTTAATATTTTATATCTTAATTTATATGCTAATAATATTAGTAAGCAACCACTAAAGACTAAAGAAATAATTAAAAATGTATGATTTTCTTTAGCCTTTATATTAATATTATATACAGTTTTTTCTTCATTTTCAGCAGTAACAATTATTTTAATAACGCTTCCGGATTTTAAATTCTTATTGCCGATAATATCATATTTAGCATTATCATTTTCTAATAGAGGTTTTATATTTAATTTAGAATCTTTAGCTTTAATATATAAAGTATAGTTTTTAATTCTTTTATTAAATTTTAAATCATATCCATCAATAATAAGCTCCTTAATATAGTTATTAGATGATTTATTAGCAATTGGTTTAATAATATTTAATACATAATTAATAACTTGACCTTCTTTATCCTCTACTTTAATTAATGCAATATTATTTCCAGATAAAAGATTAATTTTTTGATTCCCATAGTTTTTTACAAATGAAACATTTTTATTAGATAAAGATGGTTTAATATCTAAGTATTTTGTATCCATACCAACTTCAATAGTATACTCATAATTATCAGGTTTAAATCCAAAAATAATATCATTGCCTTTATCATCCTTAACAGATATTTTTTCTAGCTTTTTATCTATATCATTATCATTAAAATGCTCTCTAACAATTTTTAAAGAATAAATTTTAGAGACATTGTCTTCACTTATAACTGTTACCGGAAAATAAAATATGTTTATATTTTCAGAAAGTTTAAATTCTCCATTACCACTAATTTTAGCAAATTCATTAGATGAAATAGCATCTATTTTAATACTTTTTTCATCATTGATAATAATTGTATAAGAATTATTCTCTGCATCAAAATTTTGCAATTCTTTGTCATTAATTAAAATATTTGTTAATAAATTATCAGTTGATATAACTTTAATTTTTACTGATGCATCATCAACCTTTTTTGTTTCTTTTGAATTACTATTAATAAGCTCGATATTGGATAATTTTAATTCATTTTCTCCAGACTTAATAGCCTTAATTAATATAATTCCAAATTCTTGCAAACCATTTTCTAAGTCTGTTGTCTTTGCATTAACAATATTTGCATCATTAGTAACTTCCCATTTTTTTTCATAATTACTTCTAATGTCAATAATCTCAAAATTTTCACTATCGTCAATTTCATATTTTATATTGTCAAATAAAAAGTCTGAATCTACTGAAACTCTACAAACTACTTGTTCATTTATATTTATTTTATCATTTTTATCGCATTTAATACTAAATTCACTTTTTGCGAAAACACTACATGGGAAAAAAATTAACAAAAACAACCAAATTCGCTTTTTCATAAATTGCCTCACTAATATGATTATATCATTAAAAAATAAGGTTTAAAACCTTATTTATATTCAAATTCAAATTTTATGTTTTTATCTTTTGAGTATAATACTAATTTTTCATTTGGTGTAACATAAATATCACGTGAAATCGTTTCATTTATAATCTCATCATTAGAATCTTTTTGATAAAAATATGACGATGTTTTTAATTTAATAAAATTTCTATCAACATTCCTTACTTCTATATTCATCTTACAACTATCATCATTTTCTGCGAATGAAATCTTATCACTAGTAATAATTGAATATGAATGATGATTTTTACCACAACTAATAACCAATTTATTTGTATCATCATATGATGTATCTCTAAATACATAAAAAATAAAACCAATAGCTAATGCTATAATTAATCCTATTATAATAAACTTTATATTTTTCTTCATATAACCATCTTCTTACAATTTGATTATATCATAAAAATATATTTTTAAATATTAATTATTTGACCGGGATATATTTTATTAGGATTTTTTATTATATTTTTATTTTTTTCATACAATTTTCTCCAAGTTGTATTATATTTTTTAGCAATACTTGAAAGTGTATCTCCTTTTTGTATCTCATATTTAATTGATGAAGTACTGGGAAGAATAATATTTTGACCAACATATATTAAATTAGGATTTTTAATATTATTTAATTTTACTAGTTCCTGAACGGTTGTATTATGCATTTTAGCAATAC
>CACXEC010000063.1 GCA_902766545.1 uncultured Erysipelotrichaceae bacterium
AAGAGGTACTGAAATGAATTTTAAAATTAAAAAAATATTTGTAGTAGTATTTTTATGTATTATTTTATTAAATATAAATAATGTTTTTGCTGCTACTATTGATAATACACCGCCAAAATTAATATCTTTTAAAGTTAAAAGTAGCGAAGTTAAACCAGGCGAATACTTAGAACTAGAGATTAAAGCTGAAGACGATGTTTCAGGTATAAAAAGTTGTTCAGTTGGATTATACGATAAAATAAAAGGCTATGCAGTTCATCGCTTTGATATTTTTGATTTAAATAATATTAAAATTCAAATGCCTGAAGACATAATTGGTGGCGAATATTTGATATCTGATGTAATGCTTCAAGACAATAATAATAACTTAATATCATATTATAATAATGCATTATATGACAATGAAGAAACACTATTTAGTTCATCATTTGATTTCAAAAACTCGGTGATTAAAATAGTTAGCAATACCAGTTATAGTGACGATAAAGAAGCACCTGTCGTTTCAGATGTAACTATTAGTTCAAAAAAAATATTACTTGGTGAATCAATTACAGTTTGTGCAAAGGTATCAGATAATTCTAAAATAAAACATGTAACAGCTTTTGTTGGAGAATCATTTAATTTAAATACTAATGAAATGAGTTATGAAAAAGAAAAAGAATTATATTGTACTACAATTAATCCTACAAAGGCGGGTACTTTTAGTGTATCAAGCATATATGCAACGGATATATATGAAAATATTAATAGTTACATTTTACCTGAAAAATTAAATTATACTGTAGAGGGCCCAGCATCAGATGAAGAAGCACCAAAATTAATTTCTTTAAAAATGAATAAAACAGATGTTATAGCTCCAGAAATTATTAAAATATTCGTAGATGCAACTGATAATTCAGGAGAAATATCCAAAGTTTTTGCAAGATTTATTTCTGAAGAATATTATGAAAAGAATCTTGCTAATAAATCATATTCAGACGGAGAATTAGCAGTAAATTTTAAATATGATAGTTTAACAGGCAAATATACGGGAACTATAGATGTAAACCAGTATTCAAAAAATGGAAAATATTATTTACAATATTTAATATTGACAGATAAAAGCCAAAATAGTATACAATATACTACTAGTCACTATCCCGATAATTTATCTGGTGGATATACAGGAGTATTAAAAGGAAAAGAAAAAATAGAAGATTATTATTTTGAAGTTAAAAAAGAATTTGATAATGATGAAGTAACATCAACTACAAGTGAAAATCTTTTAGAAATAATAAATAGAGCTCAAGATAACGCAATTATAATGATAAACGCTAAGAATAATTCTATTGTAAAATCTGAAGTATTTGAAGCTATAAAAAATACTAATAAAACAATCTATATTGAATCAAATGGTTATCAATGGGTATTTAATGGAAAAGATATTAAAAATCCAAAAACTATAGATACTCATGTATATACTGAGCTTTTAGCCGACAATAATATTGATAATCAAGATCAAGGATATGTTGCAATTGTTTTTGCAGAAAATGGTGTTTTACCAGGAAAAGCTACAATAAGAATTAAAGCAGATTATACATTTAGATTTATTGAAGGCTATGAAAAATTAAAATTATATTTTTATAATTCTTCGGAGGATAAGTATAAACCATTAGGTGATTCTATTTCACTATCAAACGATGGATTTTATGAATTTGAAATAGAACATAATAGTAGATACGTAATGACAGATAAAGACATTAAAGTAGAACTATTAACTAATGAAGAAACTGATAATAGTATTAATACTAATGTTACTGATAATAATGAAAATAGGATTAATAAAGAAACAAATTCTACTAAGCAATATATAATTATTGGATCAGCATTAGTTATTGTCATTATAGGCTTTGTTTTAGTTATTAAATCCAAAAACAAAAAATAACCAAATGGTTATTTTTTTTACTATATATATAAATATAATCGTATAATAAAATATGAGTAAAGAATTAGAAAACAAACTTAAAGAATTAGATATTGAAGATTTTATTTGGGTTATATATATAGGTATTATTTTTATGAGCTGGTATTCTAATTCCTTAGAAAGAAAATATTTTACCCAAAAAGATGAACTGGCTAAGAGAAAATATCGGGAAATAATGATATGTATTTTTATCATTCTTTTAATTGTATATTTATACTTTTTATATAGTGCATATCAAGATTTTAAAGAGTTAAAGCCAAATGATTCAGATAAGAAAAAAAGACTGGTATTTTTATCACTTTTAGGTTCTTTATTTATTGTAATAAGCGGAATAATATTTTTATATATAGCGTTTAATGATGATGAATTAAATGTTGAACTAGCCTTTAACTAATATGATATAATGTAAATGGAAGTGATAAAATGAAACTAAATGAAGAAATGAAAAATAAAGCGATTAGTAGCAGAAAAATATTTACCCCTTACGATGATAATCACATACTTTTATTAAAACCATTTACATGTAAAAATAATGAAATTGACGATTATATATCAAGGATTAATGATTTAAAACAAAAAGGAATTAAAACAGCAGGAATTCTAGATTATGAAAGAATATATAGGATAGATACAGATTATCCAACATGCGTGATTTTAGAAGAAAAAGCACCAGGTAGAAACATAAACCCATACAGTATGAATGTTTCACTAGAAAAAGCTGATATTAATTTTGAACAAATAAGTGCTGAGTATATTTATGCGTTGAAAGATTATATTAATGAAATAAACTTAAGAGCATCTGCAACACAAGAAGTATACGATAAATTTGTTGAAGATTTTTTATATATTACAAGTGAAGGATTTCAAATTGATCCAAAACCATTGAATTTCTTTTTTGATCCTAAAGAAGGCTTTACTTTTATAGATATTAACGCAAATGGTCCCACTGATTTAAGCTATTTACCAAGGTATATTTTAGGAGGAATATTAGGATATGGTTTACCATCTTTAAGAATAAACTGGGAAAGAAGATGTTATATAACACCAAGTATGTATAATATAATAGAAACAGCAATGAAACAAATAATTGAAAAAGTATCAAATTCCTTAATAAAAAAAGGCTATTCTAAAGAGAAAATAGAAAGTGATTCTTTAGAATGGCTAAATCAATTAAAACATTTTATTATGATTGGTGATATAGGAGATATTAGTGTCAAGCTATCAGAAGACTTTGCATCCATTAAAACTAAAGAAGAAGAAAAATCTAAAGTTTCATCTAATAATGATAGTGATTGGACTATAGGATGGTAATATGTTTGATAATGATAGCAATTATTTAGATCAACACTTTTTAATAGATGATATAGTTATAAAAAAGTTTATTAATATATGTAATTTAAATAAAGATGATATTGTAGTAGAAATTGGACCAGGAACAGGTACTTTAACTAAACTAATTGCATCAAAAGTTAAATCATTAACCGTAATTGAAAAAGATGAAAGACTAAAAGAATACTTAATTAGAATACCGAATATTAAAATTATTTATGGTAATGTATTAGATATAGAAATCCCTAAGTGTAATAAAATTATAACAGCTCTTCCTTATAGCATTATAGAACCCTTTATTTATAAGTTAACAAAAATTTACTTTAAAGAACTTTATATGATTATGGGATCAACTTATGTTAATAACGTAATAAATAAAAAAATAACAAATCTATCATTGCTTACTAATACATATTTTAATGCCGAAAAATATTTTGATATTGAACCCAATTCATTTAATCCCGAACCAAAGACTATGTCATCTGTAATTAAACTAACAAAAAAAGAAAAATTTAATGAGTTAGATTTAATAATTAAAAGTATGTATGAACAAAGTGATAAAAAAATAAAAAATGCCTTAATGGAGTCTTTAATTAAAATTAAAAAAATAACTAAAAAAGAAAGTAAAAGCATTATTAAATCTTTAAAACTTGATGACGAATTATTAAATCATAAATTTGAAGAAATATCTAATGAAGAATTAAAAATACTATACGAAAAATTAAGCTTATTATATAAAGAATAAGCTTTTTTCTTTACATTGATATTAAAAAATAATGAAATTTATTATATAATGTAGTAGAGGTGAAATTATGCGTGTAATCATAACTGCTGGAGGAACTGGTGGCCATATTTATCCGGCTTTAGCGATTCTTAATAAGATTAAAGAAAAAGAACCTGATAGTAAGTTTTTATATATTGGAACTCATAACCGTATGGAGAAAAGTATTGTTCCTGAAGCCGGATATGACTATGAAGCTATTGAAATATATGGCTTTAGTAAATCAATGATAAAAAGAGACTTTAAAAATCTTGGATTAATTGTTAAAGCTTATAAAAAATGTTTAAAAATAATTAAAGAATTTAAACCTGATATTGTTATTGGTGTTGGGGGATATGTTACGTTTCCAGTAATATTAGCAGCTAATAAACTAGGTGTAAAAACTTTTATTCATGAGCAAAACAGTATTCCCGGTAAAAGCAATAAATTTCTAGCTAAAAGAGTTGATATGATAGGTGTTAGCTTTGAAGATAGTAAAAAATATTTTGATTTAAATAAAACTTATTTAACAGGAAATCCTTGTGCGGAAAATGCTATTGATATTAAAGCAATACCTAAAACTAAATATGGTATGCATAGGGATAAGAAGAGTATACTAATTGTTCAAGGTAGTTTAGGCTCAAAAGTTATTAATGATAAAATGCTAGATTTTTTAAAAAATATTGGAAAAGAAGATTACGAAGTTTTATATGTTGCAGGTAAAGATTATTATGAAGAGTACTCTAAAAATAAATTTAGTAAAAATGTAGTAGTTGTTCCATATATAGATAATTTAAGTGCCTTAATTAAAGATATGGATTTAGTTATAACCAGAGCTGGAGCTAGTATTACAAGTGAAATAATGGCTTTAGAAAAACCAAGTATATTTATACCAAGTCCTTATGTAGCAAATAACCACCAATACTTTAATGCCTTATCAATAAAAAATGGTGGAGCTGGTGAGATGATTTTAGAAAAAGACCTAAATAAAGAAATATTAAAAGAAAAAATTAATGATATTTTAAATAATCCAGAAATATACAGTAAAATGCAATATAATTTAAGACAAATGAGTATTAATAATAGTAGTACAATGATATATAATTTAATTAAAAATTTATTAAGAACAAAAGAATAGAGGATCGTATGGCTACAAAAAAGATAAAGAAAAAGAAATTAAATATTAAGCGTTTATTAGTATTTATCTTAATACTTTATCTTTTAGTATGCGCTATTTTGTACATCGCTAAAAAACCACTAAGAAATATTATTATAACAGGTAATACTTTAGTATCAGATGCTGAGATAATTGAAAAAGCTGGTATAAAAAAATATCCAGCATATGTATCTTTAAATATTGGTAAAATGAAAAAAAAGATTAAATCTTTAGACTTAATTAGTGATGTATCTGTTAAAAGAAATTTGTTATTTCAACTTAAAATTAATGTTAAAGAAGACAAAATAATATGTCTGGATGAAGTAAATAAAAAACTATTATTATCAAATAATACAAAAATCGAACAAAACTCAAGATACATTGGCTTTCCAATCCTTATCAATTATACTCCAGATGATATTTTAAAGAGGTTCTTAAAAGGAATGGGAGAACTTGATTATGGTACTTTAAGTGGAATAAATGAAATAGAATATGCTCCATCATATAATGGAGCTAATGAATTAATGGATGAAGGAAGATTCTTACTTAAAATGAATGATGGAAATACTGTATATATTAATTTAAGCAAATTATCGAGTTTAAAATATTATCAGAAAATATATGCCTCCCTAGGAGATAAAAAAGGTGTTATACATTTAGACAGTGGAGAATACATGGAGGTAAAATAATGAATTATAATGAAGAAATGAAGAAAATTATAAATACATTTAATGGTAAAAAGAAGATTCTTCTTCATAGCTGCTGTGGACCTTGTTCATCAAGTGTTATTGAAAGATTACGAGAGTATTTTGACATAACTGTTCTTTATTATAATCCTAATATTGAACCATATGAAGAATACCTTAAAAGGAAAAATGAACAAATAAGATTACTAAAAGAAGTAGAAATATCATACTTAGATATAGATTACTTAAATGATGAATATCACAATAAAATTAAAGGATATGAAAGTGAACCTGAAAATGGTGCTAGGTGCCCATTATGTTATGAACTTAGAATGGAAAAAACTGCATATTTAGCAAAAGAGAAGAAATTTGATTTTTTTGGAACTACTTTAACTGTTAGTCCCCATAAACCAAGCAAGATAATTAATGAAATAGGTATTAAATTGGAACAAAAACATAATATTAGATTTTTACTTTCTGATTTTAAAAAAGAAGACGGATATAAAAGAAGCATTGAATTATCTAAAGAATATGAATTATATCGTCAAGATTACTGTGGATGCTTATATAGTAGGAGGAATAATAATGAAGAATAAAGGATTTACATTAGTTGAATTATTAGCAGTAGTGGTAGTACTTGCAATTATTATGATTATTGCCGTACCTAATGTTATGAAAACGCTAAATGCATCAAAAACAGGTTTAAGTAACTTTGAAAAGAAAAATATTGAAGACGCTGCTGAAAGATTAATTACTGAAGTAATTAATTGTGAGATTAGTAATAATACTATTAGTGTATTACAGCAGTATGATATCACTATAGTGAAAGGTAACACCTGTAAAGTTAATCAAAAAAAAGTAATTGGAAAAACAATTAATAATATTACCGTAAAATCATTAAGAGATAATAAATATATTGATGATGTAAAGTCTAGATGCAATGGTAAGATAAAGATTACTGTTGATGCAAATAATTATAAAGTAACAGTTGATACATCTAATGTAGTTTGTGAAGGTTAGGAGGACTTATTAGTGGGGTTATTTGATAAATTTAAACAAGTTTTTAAAAAAGAAGAAAAAAAAGATTTAGATGTTTATGATAAGGGTTTGGAAAAAACTAGAAATGTGTTTATTTCTGAAATAAATATTTTAGGTCATAAATATCATAAGGTAACAGATGATTATTTTGAAGAATTAGAATCTATTTTAATAAAAGCTGACATTGGCGTTAAAACAGTAGAAAATTTTATTGAACGATTAAAAAAACGTGTTAAAGATGAAAATATTAGTGATACAGAATATTTAAAAGACGTTATAATCGATGAGTTGTTCATGATATATGTTGGTGATGAAAATTTAACTGACAAAATTAATATTCAAGATAATGGCCCAACAGTAATTTTAATGGTTGGAGTTAATGGTGTAGGTAAAACTACTACTATAGGGAAACTCGCCAATAAATATAAAAACGAAGGTAAAAAAGTAATGTTAGTTGCCGGAGATACCTTTAGAGCCGGTGCTGTTCCACAATTAGAAGAGTGGGCTACTAAGACTAATTCATTATTTATTGGAAGAGAAAATGCTGATCCAGCAAGTGTTATATATGATGGCTTGCAAGAAGCTTTAAAAGAAAAGGTAGACATAGTGTTAATTGATACCGCAGGAAGATTACAAAATAAAATTAATTTAATGAATGAACTTGAAAAAATAAATAAAGTAATCGGTAAATTTATTCCAAGTGCACCTCATGAAACTCTACTTATAATTGATGCTACTACTGGTCAAAATGGAATCAGTCAGGCTGAAAGCTTTAAAGAAATAACTAATATTACAGGTATAGTATTAACTAAGTTAGATGGAACAGCTAAAGGTGGCATAGTTTTAGCGATCAAAGAAGAAGTAAATTTACCAGTTAAATTTATTGGATTAGGTGAGGGCGTAAACGATTTAAAATCATTTGATATAGAAGAATATATTTATGGATTATTAAAGGACTTGATGTAATGGAAGATTATATTTATTATTCGGCATTATTTGATTATTATGGAAAACTATTAACAGAAAAAGAACAAGAATATTTTAAAGATTATTTCTTTGATAATTTATCTTTACAAGAGATAGCAGATAATTATCAAGTATCTAAGAATGCTATTAGTAAAAGCATTAAAGAGACTAAAGAAAAGTTAAATATTTACGAAGAAAAGTTAAAGTTATTTCATAATAAAGAAAGAATTCACATGCTTCTTTCTAACGATGAGTATTTAAAAATAGAAAAGTATATTTAGAAGGTTATAATGAGTAAAATAGCAAGCATTTTATTAGACGATAGTACGCAAAGCGAAATAAAGTATAAAATACCTTACACGAGTTCAATATTCATTTTTGGTGAAAATGGTTTAATATCCGGAAATAGTAAATATTTTACGGATAGTTTAGTATATAATAATTTTGCAGAAACTGGCGCAGAAGAAGAAAGAGAAATAGCTGATTTGCCAATTAAAATCACATATCGACCAGTTATATTCTCTTTGGGAAGAAAATATTTAGCTATTATTGATGGAGTCCCATTTGCATATTATTTTTTAAAAGCCGGAAATATTGCATTAATTATAAGAAGTGAGTCTATGCTATTAGATTTAGATGATAATCATGAAAGAGTAAGAAGATTTACAAGATTTTTAGATAATGAAACATTGGATTTAAAAAATTACTTATATGTAGATCAAAGACTAAAAAGAATGAATAAATCTTTTAGTCATAAAGCGATAAGTGGAGAAGATTTTCCCTTTGATATGGTTAGTAAAAAAGGTTGCTTTTTTATTACATGTACTGAAAAAGATATTAAATGTACAAAAGTAAAAGTTAAATCTGATACTGCTTCTATGGCTGATTTTTCATTTGAAGAGGTTAGACTACCAGATGTTGATTATAATGAGATATTTGACTATCTAGAAGAAACAAACTTTGGTAGAAAAAAAGAAACTGAAAAGACTTATCATAAATAAAAACTATTTCATATTTGAAATAGTTTTTTGATTTTTAAAAGCTAAATAATTAACTAATATTATTGGAACAAAAATACATAAGATGCTAATATTATCTTTAAAACCAGCTTTTAAATTAATTGCTAAAGTAAAAAGAACAATCCATAATAGCAAAGATATTAATTGATATTTTTGATCATTATAGATTAAAGAAATGATGGCAAATATAGAAATAAAAACTAATATAATTATTATTAATCCCCAAAATGTTGAAGTATACATATTTTGAAATACTAATGCTAAATTTTGAGTTTTAGTGCTAATACTTTCTATATAATTTAATCTATCCATATAATTAAAGTATACTAAAAAGTACCAAGTAAAAACGGTTTCAAAAAAAGTAAGAATAAATAATAACTTACTTCTTTTATTAAAAAACTTTTTTATTTTATTCATCAGCTAGATTATCAAAATATCCTTGAATAAATACTACAGGAGTTCCTTTATCACCTGAACCACTAGTTAAATCACAAAGTGAACCAATTAAATCTGTAAGTCTTCTAGGAGTAGTTCCTAAACTAATATTTTGACCTTTTAAATCTTTCTCTTTAGCTCTTATTTCATTCCTAATAGCGTCTTTAAGTTCATCACCTCTTAAATCAGCAAACTTATTATCTGAAACGTATTTAAGTTTAATTTCATTTGGAGTTCCTTCTAAGCCTGGTGTATAAAAAGGTGACACAACCGGGTCTGCAAGTTCCCAAATTTTTCCTACAGGGTCTTTAAAAGCACCATCGCCATAAACCATTACTTCAATATTTTTACCAGTTAATTCTTTCAATTTTTCTTGTACAGTTCTAACTAATACATCACCTTTAGCAGGAAATAATTTTAATCTTTCTTCTGTTGATTTATTTGAACCAAGTAATCCATATTTTGGATTATATCCTGAATTTCCTATAGGACTATTTAAGACATCAGTTAAAGAATAGCAATTAGCACCTTTACTTCTTAATATCTTTTTTGTTTTCTCTCGAGTATGAATATCACAATTTAATACATTATTTGTATAAGCTAATATATCACTTGCTCTATTAGAAAATACAAAATTTACTTCACAATTCTCACTTTCTACAAGTTCGCGATAATAATCAACCATATTAATACCAGTAAAAGGATGAAGCCATTCTCCAAATACATCATAGTATTCTTCTTCAGAAATAACACTTCCTAAATCATATTTGCTGTTGTCTAAAACATTCTCATCCATAATGCCATTACCAACTTCATCGGAAGGAAAAGATAAAAGTATTGTTACTTTATTCATTCCTCTAGCAATTCCTTTTAAAATCATTGAAAATCTATTTCTAGATAGAATAGGGAAAACGATTCCAATTTCTTTTTCAGGAAATTTTTGAACTAAATCAGCTGCTATATCATCTACTGTTACATAATTTCCCTCACTTATTCCAACAACAGCTTCAGTAATTGCAACTATATCTTTATCTTTGAAAACAAATCCTTCAGATTCTTTAGCTTTCATTAAAGATTCCACTACAATAGACGCTAAATCATCTCCTTCTTTAATAATAGGGGTTCTAATTCCACGAACTACTGTGCCTACATTTCTCATTATATTCAACATCTCCTTACAATAAAATTTTACTATTTGATAGATACTAAGTCAAATAAAAGGACATAATATTTACAATTATGTCCCTCTTAAGAGAAATTTCTTTCTCTTATTTATATTATGATTTAAAATTTTTAAATTATACGTTATAATATAAGTATAGCAGGAGGAAGTATGGAAATACAGTTTAAAAAGAAAGATATTGCTGATTCAATAAAAACATATTATAGAAGACAAGGAATGAATGTTGAAGTTTCATATGATTCAACAGTTAATAATGTTGATGAGATATTCAGTGTTACATATTCCTTTAACCAAGAAGGAAGTGAAAAGATAATCACTCCAATACCTATGAATATGGTGAGTAATATTTTAAAAGAACTTCTTGCAGATACCGGATTAGACATTATATCTGTTAATATAAATTATGGTGGAATGAAGAAAGAGGAAACTATATATATTCCTCGTCTTCAAAAATTAGTTGTAGAATGTAAATTTAAAGATGAGTTAATAAAAAAAGATGAAAAGGGTAGATCAATCTAAATAATATATAAAAAACTGTGATTTTATATCACAGTTTTATTTTTCATTTGGTGGAGAATAAGGGACTCGAACCCTTGACCCTCTGCGTGCAAGGCAGATGCTCTAGCCAACTGAGCTAATTCCCCAAAGAAC
>CACXEC010000064.1 GCA_902766545.1 uncultured Erysipelotrichaceae bacterium
TATTGGTGGTCTATTAACTATATTAAGCTATACTCATAGATATAAGATTAGAACTATTAGATATTTAGATCTTATAGCTGCACCATTACCACTAGGGCAAGCCATTGGAAGATGGGGTAATTTCTTTAATAGTGAAGCTCATGGAGCAGCAACAACGCTTGAACATTTAAAAGAATTACACATTCCTAAATTTATTATAGATGGAATGAAAATAGAAAATGTTTATTATACACCATGCTTTTTATATGAATCCTTAGCTTGCTTAATATTATTTATTATATTGATTATTCTAAGAAGAGGAACATACCGTAAAGTTGGAACAATAACAGCTTTTTATCTCATAGGATATGGAATAATAAGATTCATTATTGAAATAAGTAGAACTGATGCTTTAATGATTGCTGGCTTTAAAATGGCTCAAATAGCTTCAATAATAATGATTATTATTGGAATAATAATTATTATTAATAACTCAAGGAAAAGTAAATTTGAAGACTTATATAATGATAAAAATAATATTGATAATATTACTTATTAAAATTAAGCTCATTCAGAGCTTTTTTTGTGTCAAAATAAAATAATAAACATAAAATATAAAAGAAAGGAAGTATTTAATGAATAATTGTGATGATCAATTAGGATGTACTTATACATTTTGTGCTCCTCCAGGTCCAATTGGCCCAACCGGTCCTATGGGATTACAAGGAATTACAGGAGCAACCGGCCCAACGGGCCCAACAGGCCCAGCTCCAACAATTACAATTGGAACAGTAACAACTGGAGCACCAGGAAGCGAGGCACAAGCTTCAATAAGCGGTATGATGCCTAACTTTATTTTAAATTTAACAATACCTCAAGGTCCAACCGGCCCAACAGGAGCAACCGGCCCAACAGGAGTAACTGGTCCAACCGGCCCAACAGGACCAACAGGCCCAATTGGAGTAACTGGCCCAACTGGAGTAACTGGTCCAACAGGCCCAACCGGTCCAACAGGCCCAACCGGACCAGCCGCATAAGTGAAATAATATTACTATTTTTGAAAAATTATGAAAATTGTTGTTTATGCAATAACTAAAAATGAAGAAAAATTTGTAAATCGTTGGTATAATTCTATGAAAGAAGCTGATGATATATATGTTTTAGATACAGGATCAACAGATAATACAGTTGAACTTTTATCTAAACTAGGAGTCCATGTTAAAACGGAAATTATTAATCCTTGGCGTTTTGATGTAGCTCGTAACAAATCATTAGATTTAGTACCACAAGATACTGATATATGTGTATGTACTGACATAGATGAAGTATTTACATCTGGGTGGAGAAAAAAGCTAGAAGAAGTTTTTAATGATAGTAATCGTTTACGTTATAATTATATTTGGTCTTTTGATAAATATGGAAATCCCGCAGTTAATTTTTATCAAGAAAAAATTCATTCGAGATTAGGATATACATGGGTTAACCCAGTTCATGAAGTATTAAAATGTTCTTTGGGTAATGAAAAAATTACCACCACTGATGAGATTACTTTAAAGCATTTTCCCGATACTACCAAATCACGTAGTTCTTACTTGCCACTCTTAGAACTTGCTGTAAAAGAGGATCCAAATAATGATCGAAATATGCATTATTTAGGAAGAGAATACATGTTTTATGGAAGATATGATGAAGCAATAAGTACTTTAAAAAAGCATTTAAATATGCCAACAGCTACTTGGAAAGATGAAAGATGTGCATCATTAAGATTCATATCTAGATGTTATAGATTAAAAAAAGACTATATTGAAGCTTTAAAATATGGTTTAATAGCTATAAGTGAATCACCAAATATACGTGAGCCTTATTTAGAAACTGCATATGTCTACTATGAACTAAATAATTATAAAATGTGTAGTTTATATTTAGAAGCTGCTTTGTTAATTAAAGAAAACCAAAAGGTTTATATTAATGAGCCAAATTGTTATAATGGTACTTTAGAAGATTTACTAGCTGTATGTTATTATTACCTAAAAAAATATGACTTATCATTAGAATATGTTAATAAAGCCTTAGCTATTGATCCAGAAAATGAAAGAATAAATAATAATAAAGAGTTAATTAAATTAAAGATTAATTAACTCTTTTACTTTTATAATAAATTATGTTATATTCTAATCGTGATGTTTATGAAAAACTTAATAGATGCTTATCTTGGTGATGCAGTATATGAGCTATATGTTCGAAAATACTTAATAAGTAAAAATATATCTAGTGTTAATGATTTACAAAATGCTGCATTAGATTTTGTAAGTGCTAAAAGTCAAAGAAGAATACTAGAAGAACTAATAAGTAATAATAAGTTAACTTTTGAAGAACAAGAAATCGTAAGACAAGGAAGAAATACTCAAAGTCACAGAAGTAAAACTACAGATCCAGCAACATATCATAAAGCAACTGGCTTTGAATGTTTAATTGGATATTTATATCAAAATAATAAAAAAAGATTAGACGAAATAATGGAGATGATATTATGCGAGTAGGTGGAAAGAATGTTTTTAATGAATTAGACTTAAAAAATATTCGAAAAATATATCTAGCTAATAATTTTAAAGATCAAAACATAATGCAAAAGATTAAAGATCATAATTTAAAATATATCCTAACAGATCCTAAAGTAATCGATAAAATGGCACCACATAATCAAGGTATAGTTGTAGAACTAAATGATTATAATTATGGCTCTATGGATGATATTACAGATGATACTTTCGTATTAATATTGGACCATTTAGAAGATCCACATAATTTTGGAGCTATTATTCGATCTTGTGAAGCCAGAGGAATAAAAAGTATTATTATTCCTAAGGATCGTTCGGTAGTTGTAAATGAAACGGTTATGAAGACTAGTACGGGAGCTTTATCCAATGTTAATATTATAATGGTGAATAATTTAGTTAATGCAATTAACAAATTAAAAGATAAAGGCTTTTTCATATATGCTGCAGAAGCAGATGGTGAAGATTATCGTAAAGTATCTTATGCTGATAAAATATGCTTAATAATTGGCTCTGAAGGATTTGGTTTATCAAGACTAGTAAGAGAAAATGCTGATGTTATACTAAGCATTCCAATGAAAGGTCATGTCAATTCTTTAAATGCGTCTGTTTCTGCTGGAATATTAATTTTTGGAATAGGTGAATAATGGAATTTAATGATGAAGAATTAACTACTATGGTTAAAGAAAATAACGAAGATGCTAAAGATGTTTTATTTGAAAAGTATCATTATATAATAGATATTATTATTTCAAAATATAAAAAATCGATATATGCATTAGGATTAGACATTTCTGAAATAAAACAAGAAGCATTCGTATCATTTACTGATGCTTTAATAAAATATACTGAGGAAAAAGAATCAAGCCTTCCTACATTCATATCATTAGTAGTTGAAAGAAAAATTCAAAATTGTGTTCGTAATGCTGATACTATAAAAAATAAAGTAAACAGTGAAGCCTATAGTTTAGAACAAGAATATGATGTATTTAAAAATAGACCACTATCAGAAATCCTTGGTGATAGTAAATCAGATCCACTATTACAAATGGAAAACGAAGAAAACTATGAAGAATTAATAAAGCATATTGAACAGGCTCTATCACCATTCGAAAAAGACGTTTATAATTTAATGATAAATGGTTTTAATTACATAGATATAGCGAAAATACTAAACAAAGAACCTAAACAAATTGATAATACAATTCAAAGACTTAGAAATAAAATCAAAGAAATATTACTTTAGATTTTATTTTTTATTTTAAATTTATTGATAAACGATAAAAAAATCTTGACAATCAATAAATAAAAAATTATAATCTTTGCTAAGAGGTGATAAGAATGCAAAAAAGTATTATTGCAAGGGTAGTTAGTATATTATTTGTTATATTACTTATTGGTGGCGCAATTGGTTTATTTTTTATACCCCAGCTATATGATCTAACCAAAGCAAGCTCCGTATTATTTAAAAATAAAGCATTATATTATAAAGAAATATTTTATATTTGCTATATTATAAGCTTTATAATTATATATATATTATTTAAGATATTTAATTTTATTTATAATAAAAACCCATTTCAAAATAATATTGAAAGATATATAAAAATACTAGCTGTCCTGTTTATGTCTCTAGCTTTAATTGTTGGAATAAAAACAATCTTTCTGCCTACGATTTTATCAATAGTTGTAGTTGTACTAACTTTTATTATTAGTCTATGCTTTTATGTAGTTGCTGAAGTTTTTAAAGTTGCTATTAATTATAAAGAAGAAATTGACTATACAGTATAGGAGAAAATATGATAATTGTAAATTTAGATGTCATGATGGCAAAAAGAAAAATGTCATTGAATGAATTAAGTGAAAAGACCGGTATTACACCTGCAAACTTATCAATTTTAAAAACAAATAAAGCTAAAGCTATAAGATTTTCCACATTAATAGAAATATGTAAGGCGTTAAACTGTGAACCAGGAGATATATTAGAATATAAGGAGAAAAAATAATGAAAGAAGAAAATTATATAATTAATAATAAATTTCTAAAAATAGTTTTAATAACAACATTTGTATCAAGTCTATTAATCACAATTATTACAAGATTAAAGATGGATGAATATATAAAATATGCAATATTGCCAATAACAATTATTATACTTGCATATACATTCATTATTAACAATTTAAACATCAAAATAAATAAGAAAAAATATCTATATTTGCTACTAATATTTATAATACTATATAGCTATTTTATAATCCCTTTAGCTGAAGTAAATAAATATTTAAATGTTATAGTAGTTCCTATATTAACTTCAATATACGTTTTTAGTTTAATAAATCCTAATTTTAAAATAGGACTAAATATTTATCGTTGGTTTGTAAAATTAATTCCAGGGTATTTATTTTCTAATTTTGAATTTATTGGTCCATCTTTTAAAAGTATTAAAAGTAATAATAAAAACTTGAAAGAAATAATTAAAGGCTTAATCATTGCAATACCAATTATAATTATATTATTGCTATTATTAACTAAAGCGGATGCTTACTTTAACAACTTTATTAATAATATTTTTAAAATTTTTAATTTTAATATTAGCATAAATAGTATTTACCAAATTGGAGTTACTATCGTATTATCATTTTTATTTATCTTTTCAACGTGTATTAATATTTATCAAACTCAAAAAACTAAAGAGCTAGCTACTAAAAAAGTATCCGTAAGTAATACTATTACATATATGTTATTAGTTTTAGTTAACTTAGTATATTTGTTATTCTTAATCTCTGAAATATCTAAACTAACAACTAATTTCTTAAATGTTCCAGTAGAATATACTCATGCTAATTATGCAAGAGAGGGATTTTTTGAATTACTTGGAGTATCTAGTATTAATTTTGCAATTCTTATTTTTTATCAAAATTTTACTGATACAAAGCCTAATAAGTGGATAAAATATCTTTTATTAACAATAATATTCTTTTCAATCTTTATAGTATTTAATTCATATTACCGTATGGGGCTATATATTTTTGAATATGGATTTACTATTCTAAGACTACAAGTTATTTTATTCTTAACTATGGAACTGATATTCTTTATTATTTTAATTTTTAAATTAAATAATAAATTAAAAAAAGATAATACATTAAAATATTTTATAATTATGCTAGTAACATATCTTTTAAATATCTATTTATGTAATGAGTTACTAATAAACTTTATTAATTCTTTAATAAATAAATAACAAAACACTTGCGCTAAATAAATCTTTATGTTATATTACATGTAATGAAGCACGAAAGTGTTTTTTATTTGAATTTAAATGAGGTGGAAAGATGGCTAAAGAAAAAGATGAAAAGAAGGTAACTAAAAAGACTGTTAAGAAAAAAGATAATAAAAAATCTTTTATTGAAGAAGTAAAATCAGAGCTTAAAAAAGTAAAGTGGCCAACTAAAAAAGAAATGGCAAAATATTCAATTGCAGTTATTGTATTTATTGTTTTATTTGGATTATATTTTTATGGAATTGATACATTTTTTGCTTGGCTTACAAGTTTAATAAAGGGGTTATAAGATGGAAAAAGAGTGGTATGTAGTTAATACTTATTCAGGACATGAATCAAAGGTTAAAGAAAAACTTGAAATGCGTGCTGAATCAATGGGATTTCAAGATAATATTTTTAGAATTATTATTCCTGAAGAAACTGTAAAAGAAACAATGAAAGATGGCAGCATTAAAGAAAAACAAAAGAAAATGTTTCCAGGTTATATTTTAGTAGAAATGATTATGACAGATGAAGCTTGGTATATTGTTAGAAATACCCCAGGCGTAACTGGATTTATCGGATCAAGTGGTAAAGGAGCTAAACCAACACCACTAAAACCTCAAGAAATAGATAAAATTCTAGCTAATATGGGTATGACTAGAATGGATGTAGATAAAGAATTATCTGTTGGAACTAAAGTATCTATTGTTGATGGACCATTTAAAGGTATGGAAGGCGTTATTGATAGTTTAGATTTAGAACATTCAACATTAACTGTACTAATTGACTTATTTGGTCAAGAAACACCAGTTGAAGTAGAATTATTTCAAGTATCAGCACTTAACTAATTTCTTAGTTAAGTTTTTTATTATAATTAGTAAAAATTTAATAATTCTTAAACTATATACGCAAAAAATGACTATTAGGAACTCACATAGACAAATTATTAAATCATTTATTTAAATAAGATAATATTAAAGCCCATACCTGATAAATAATTATTTTAATTAAAATGCTTGAAAACTCTTAAAACTTGTGATATTATCTTAACTGCAATTATATATTTTAATTGTAAGTGGCGGGGAATGCGGATTAGCCCATACCACTAAGCGAAAATATGAAAGGATGTGTTTTTCGTGGCAAAAGAAGTCGTAAA
>CACXEC010000065.1 GCA_902766545.1 uncultured Erysipelotrichaceae bacterium
AAAAAAATAAAGAAACAAAAATTAACTTTGTCCCTACACGTTTTGAAAAAATTATGAATCATTGGTTAGAAATAATTAATGATTGGTGTATATCTAGACAACTATGGTGGGGACACCGAATCCCAGCTTGGTATAAAGGCGATGAAGTATATGTAGGAGAAACGGCACCCAATGGTGAAGGCTGGGTTCAAGATGAAGATGTATTAGATACATGGTTTTCCAGTGCTCTATGGCCTTTTTCAACTTTAGGTTGGCCCAATGACACTGAAGATTTAAAAAGATATTTTCCAACTGATTGTTTAGTAACCGGCTATGATATTATTTTCTTCTGGGTTACTAGAATGGCTTTCCAGTCTCAAGAATTTATGGGATCTCGTCCATTTAAGTATTGTTTGATCCATGGACTTATTCGTGATAAACAAGGAAGAAAAATGTCTAAAAGCCTAGGCAATGGTATTGACCCAATGGATGTAGTAGAAACATACGGAGCAGATGCCCTAAGATTTTACTTAAATACCGCAGTATCTGCTGGTATGGATTTAAAATATGATGAAGAAAAAGTAAAATCAACATGGAACTTTCTAAATAAACTTTGGAATGCATCTAGATTCGTATTAATGAATCTTGAAGGATTTAAAGAAAATGATTATACACTAGATAATTTAACTGAATCAGATAAATGGATTTTAACTAAAATGAATAATACTATTAAAGAAGTAACAAAACTAATGGAAAAATTTGACTTAAATATGGCTGGAACCCACTTGTATAATTTTATTTGGCATGATTATTGTGATAACTATATTGAAATGGCCAAATTTAATCAAAATAATACCACTAAATCAGTATTATTATTAGTTCTAACAAATATTTTAAAAATGATGCATCCATTTACGCCATTTATAACTGATGAAATATATAATATGTTACCAATTAAAGATGCTGAAAATATTATGATAAGTTCTTATCCAATATATGATAAAAAATACGTATTCAAAGATGAAACAATAAATATTGATAACATGCTTGAATTTATTACTATATTTAGAAACAAAAAAGCTGAACTAAAGTTAAAAGATTTTGAAATTATTACTAATAATGAAAATACTTTATTAAGAAAAATGCTTAAAGTTGAAGACAAGATAGTATCTAATTCAATATTTAAAGGAAGTCAAGAAGTAAGTTATAAAAACTATTCATATACAATATATTATGATAATAGTATGTCTTCTAAGGAAAGAGAATCTCTAGTTAAAGAAAGAGAAGCATTAATTTTATCAATTGAAAGAAGAAAAAAACTACTATCTAATGAAAATTACCTAGCCAAAGCGCCTAAACAAATTGTTGAAAAAGAAAAAGATGATTTAGCTATAGAAGAAGATAAATTAAATAAAATAGATAGCTTACTTGGATAAAATCTAGTTAAATACTAGATTTTTTTATTTAAAGTATCATATAATTATGTTAGGTGATAATATGACTTTTAAAGAATTTGGTGAGGTATTTGAAAACTATGACTTAGTTAATAATAATACTTATAAGGTTCACTCTATATGTAATTATTATATAATTGTTGATGATGTTATTAAACTAACTAATTTAATAAACTATTTAAATAATCAAAATATTAAATACTTTGTTATAGGTAACGGTTCTAATATAATTTTGCCATCTATTTATGATGGAGTAGTAATTAAACTAAAATTTAATAGTATAGAATATTTAGATAATAAAGTTATTGTTGGCTCATCATATATGCTCAATAAACTAGCATATGAAACTATTAATAATGGTTTATCTGGCTTAGAATGGGCATCAGGTATTCCTGGCACAATAGGAGCTTCAATATATGGGAATGCAGGTGCTTACAAGGATGAAATATCCAACTATGTTGAAGAAATTGAAGTACTAGAAAATAATAAGATTAAAATAATTAAAAAAAGTGATATAACTTTTTCTTACCGTAATACTTCTTTAAGAAAAAGAAACCTTATCATCTTAAAAGCAACTTTAATCTTAAAACAAGGAAATAAAGAAGAATCTTTAAATCTAGTTAAAGAAAGACTAGAAAGAAGAAGTGCAACGCAACCTCTAGACTATCCCAGTGCAGGATCTGTTTTTAGAAACCCTGAAGGATTATTTGCTGGAAAACTTATTGAAGATTTAAATCTTAAAGGCAAAATGGTTGGTGATGCTAAAATAAGTGAAAAACATGCCAATTTTATTATTAATAATGGAAATGCAACAGGAGAAGACATTCAAAAATTAATTGTATTAATTATGAATGAAGTTAAGAAAGAATATCAAATAGATTTAATCTTAGAACAAGAGATTATTAAATAAATCTGAGAATTTAAACTCAGATTTTTTTTTAAAAGGAAATTTCCATTAAATGGGTAAAATAACTATTAGAGGGTAATTACATTTTTAGACAAAATAATCATAATTAGTTTTTTATAATTATTTTGGTGATAAAATGAAAAAGTTTTTACCTTATATTTTTTCTTTATTAGTAGGTAGTATTTTTGGCTATTTAATATTTAATAGTAAGATAGTTAATACTAAACTATTAAATGACGGAATAAATGCCACTGCTTTTCAACTGGGAGTATTTACTTCTAAAGATTCAGCCGAAGAATATTTAAAAAAATATCCTGAGTCAATTATTATGCAAGATAACGATGTATTTAGAGTTTATTACAGCATTTTGACAAATCAAAAAGTTATAAATAAAATGGAAAAATATCTCTTAAAAAATAAAATATTTTTTTATAAAAAAGATATAACTCTTGTAGATAAAGGATTAATTAAAGCTCTTAAAGAGTATGAAACATCAATGATTGATGTCCAAGATAATACCTTTTTTAATCTAAATAAAATAATTATGGAAAGTTATGGGGGAAATATATGAAATTAAAGGAATTACCAAACGAAGAAAAACCACGTGAAAGATTAATTAAATATGGTGCCAATAATGTATCTAATGAAGATTTAATATCTATATTATTAAGTACTGGATTTAGAAACAATAACGTTAAAGAATTAAGCTCACAAATTTTAAGTAAGATAAAAAATATAAAATCATTAAGTGAAATTAGCCTTAATGAATTAATCAAAATTAAAGGGATAGGTAAAGCTAAAGCCTTAACTATTATTGCTGCAATTGAACTTGGAAAAAGAGTATCTGAATATACTTTAGAAGATAAAATAGTATTAAACAATACCTCTAAAGTATATATGTATTTCAAAAATATGATAAAAAATGAAAAACAGGAAAATTTTTTAGTTGTGTTAATTGATAATAAAAATAGATTAATAAGCTATAAAATAATGTATAAAGGTACAAGTGATTCATCGCTTGTAAGTATTAAAGAAATATTTAACTATGCTATTAGGGAATCAGCCTCCGCTATTATAGTTCTACACAATCATCCATCGGGAATTCCATCTCCAAGTAAAGAAGATATTAAACTTACTAATAATCTAATAAATAGTGGCAAGATAATTGGGATTCCTTTAATAGATCATTTGATTATTGGAAATAATAATTATTATAGTTTTTATAATGAGATGGTAAAGTGAAAGCTAATTATAAAATATACATTATGGTATTTGCCATAATTCTCTTTAGAAGTTCTTTTTTAAATTATATTAATAATCTTAATAAAAATTTTCTTATAGATGATAATAATTTGGAAATAAATATTTTAAAAAATCAATTGTCTACACTAGAAAAAGAATATCATGAATTATTGGATTTTAAAAATACTATTAATATTAAAGAAAATTATATAATTAGTAATATTTATTTAAATAATTATAGTTATGATAAGCTTTTAATAAATGGTTCTTTTGAAGAGGGAGCAGAAATAGTAAATAAAGAGGGATTAATTGGCATAATATCTAAAAAATATTCAAATTATAGTGAAATAATTCCAATATACAAAACAAATATTCCAGTTATTATTAATAATTATCAAGGTAAAATAACTTCATATGATAATAAGCATAATATTATTGTCAAAGAAGTATCTAACTATAATAATATTAATTTAAATGATCCCGCTTATAGCATTTATCATACTTATATTGGAAAAGTAATAGATATAAGTAAAAATGATTTAGACACTACTATTACTATTAAACCCATAAATATAGAAAATATTAACTATGTAGCGGTTATTAGGAGGTATTAATGATAATCGATTTCTTAATTCTTAATACCAATAGTATCTTATCTTGTACTATATTACTAAACATCTTTAATCTTACAGAAAAAAAGTTATACTATTTATTATGTTTAGATCTTATTATTAATGGAGTCCCGTTTGTAACTATAATATTATTACTATTATATTACTTAAATATGATTATTTTTAAGTATTTAAATAATTCTTTCTTAAACAAATACATATGCTTAATTATTTATTATTTTGTTTTTAATATTGTTTTATATAGTATTTTTAATCATGTAAGTATGTTTATTATTAATAAACTAATCAATAATTTAGCATTTAATCTATTATTTTATTATGTTGGTCTTAAATATCTAGAGGATAAATATAATATAAAAGGTGATAAATATGAATAAAAAGAAATATATTAAATCTTTATTGATAAGAACACTCATAAGTTTAATTATCTTTTTTACTTTATCGATATTTGTTAATTATAATGATAAAAACTTTCTATTATTTAAAAATAATATTTATGATAAGAGTTTTAAATTCAATAAAATTTCTTCTATCTATAAAAAATATTTTGGTAACATAATAAAAAAACCAAGTCCAGAAAATGTATTAACTGCTAGCAAAGAAATAAATTATAAAGAAAAAAATACTTACAAAGATGGGGTAAAATTATCAGGTGTAAATATTATATACCCCTATAAGAGTGGAATAGTAGTTTTTATTGGTGAAAAAGAGGATTATGGAAGTACTATAATTATCCAAGGTATGGATGGAATTGATTACTGGTATAGTAATGTAGAAAACATTAATGTTAAATTATACGATTATGTAGAAGCAAATAATATTATTGCTAGTGCTAGCAATGAAGTTTTATATTTGGTGTTTATGAAAGATGGTAAAGTATTAAATTATGAAGATTTTGTATGATTAAAATAAAAATTCATCCCTTAACATACTTTATTATGTTAAGTGTTTTATTATGTGGTTATTTTAATTACTTCTTAATAATAAGTTTTATACTTGTTATTCATGATTTAGGGCATATTATTACTATAAAGTTATTTAAATTAAAAATATATGATATTAAAATTTTACCGTTTGGAAGTATTATAAATGCTGAAATTAATTATAATATTGAAAGTAATAAATTATTTATAATATCTATATTTGGAATTATCATGCAAATAATAATGCACTATACTATGAATATTTTATTTAATTTAAGTATTATAAATGATATAAGTTTAAATATCTTTAGATTCTATAATAAATTAATAATTATTTTTAATCTATTACCTATAATTCCTTTAGACGGCTCTAAAATATTACTAAGTATTTTAGAAAGACTATTACCATATAAAAAAACACTAATTATAGAAAATATAATAAGCCTAATATTTATTATTATTTTTATTTTTAATAATGATCTAAATTTAAATATTATTTTAATTACTTCATTTTTATTTTTAAAGACTTATGAAACTATGTTAAATCATTCATATATATTTCATAAATTCTTACTAGAAAGGTTTTTATATAGTAATAAAAATAGAAAGATAAAATTTATTAAAGATATAAAAAATATTTATAAAAGTAAGTATAATTATATAAATAATATAAGAGAAGAAAAATATTTAGCTAAATTGTTTGCTAATAATTGACAATAATAGACTTTTTTGATATCATCTAAATGTTTGTAATTAATTTATAAACCGCACTAAAAAGGTAAAAAGAAGGGAAACCTCACCTTAAAGGCGAGTCCTAAAAAGATGGGAGGAAAATTAATGAAAGCTATATTTGTAACAGGTGGAAAACAATATTATGTACAAGAAGGCGATGTTATCTATGTTGAAAAACTAGATGCAGAAGCAGGTTCTACTATTGATTTTACAGATGTACTTGCTGTAGGAGATAAAACTGGTACTCCATATGTAAAAGGAGCTAAAGTTACTTGTGAAGTAGAAAAACATGGAAAACAAAAAAAGATTCTTGTATTTAAGTACAGACCTAAAAAGAAATTCCGTAAGACTCAAGGTCATAGACAACCATATACTAAATTAGTAGTTAAGAAAATTGTTGGTTAATTATGATTAAAATAAATCTTAGTAAAAATAAAGTTATTATTAGTGGTCATGCTAACTTTGCTGATTATGGTAAAGATATTGTTTGTGCTGCTGTATCTAGTATTGTTACGACATCAGTAAATGATATTTATGTAATTAATAGGGAAGCATTAAACTATAATGATGACGGAAAAACAATTACTATTGAAGTTATCAAAGATGATGATTTAGTTTATAGAATATTAAATAATCTTCAGGAATTATTAATTAATTTAAGTGAAGACTATCCTAAAAATATTAAAATTGAAAGAGAGGACTAGAAATGTTATATATAAAATTAAACATTCAACGTTTTGCTCATGTTAAAGCTCAAGGTTCTACTCAAAATGGTAGAGATTCTGAAGGACGTAGATTGGGAGCTAAGCTATCAGATGGACAAAAAGCTAAAGCAGGAAATATAATTTATCGTCAAAGAGGAACTAGAATTTATCCTGGTAAAAATGTTGGAATGGGTAAAGATCATACGTTATTTGCTTTAATTGATGGCATAGTAAAGTATGAAAGATTAGGAAGATCTAAGAAAAAAGTAAGTGTTTACGAAGCATAAAACACTTACTTTTTTATTGTAATTAATAATTAAAAATGATATGATTATTTATAGTAAGGATTGATAATTATGATTAAAAAAAGAATAATTATTTTAGTAGTATTAATTGCAGCGCTGCTTGCAACATATGTAGGAATAACTTATGCGGCTTTTACGTCAAATGTTATTCAAACTAATGATAATATTATAACAACTACTGACTGTTTAAGTATAACGTTTCAAAGTGTAAATAGTCCTTTAAACTTAACTAATTCATATCCGATGAAAGATGAAGTAGCCCAGAATAAAACTCCATATACGTTTACTATTACTAATGGATGTAACCAATATTTAGCCGTTAACTTAGGATTTGAAATCGCAAGTACATCAACACTAACATCTAGTCAAGTAAAAGCAACTATTGCACGAACAGGAACTTTAAGTGCACCAGATTTACTTAGTAATAGAACTGCTGCCACACCAATTCGAGAAGGAGAAGATGCAAGAGTATTATATACG
>CACXEC010000066.1 GCA_902766545.1 uncultured Erysipelotrichaceae bacterium
AATCTACTGCAGCAACTGTTTCTCCATCTGGATTTTGTTTCATATAGAATGCTTTAATATCTTTTGGCCAGTTTTTAATAAATACAGGTCCATTAAAGTGTTCGGTAATATATTTTTCATGTTCTTTAGCAATATCCTCACCATATTCTGGTTCAAATTCCCATTTTTGGCCAGATTCTTTTAATAGAGTAATAACATCTTTATGATCAATTCTTGTGAAATTACTGTTTATAAGTCTTGTTAACTTTTCAATTAAACCTTTTTCAACAAAACTATCTAAAAACTCCATTTCATCTTTTGCATGTTCTAAAACATATGAAACAACAAACTTAAGCATTTCTTCCATAATATCCATATCTTGTTCTAAATCACAAAATGCAATTTCCGGTTCAATCATCCAAAATTCTGAAGCATGCACTTTAGTATTAGAGTTCTCAGCTCTAAATGTTGGGCCAAAAGTATATGTTTTCTTAAAAGCAGTTGCAAATGTTTCTGCTTCTAATTGTCCGGATACAGTTAGTCCAGCACTTTTACCATAAAAATCCTTTGAATAATCCACTTTACCTTCTTTAGCTATTCTATTTAAATCTAAAGTAGTTACTTGGAACATTTCCCCTGCCCCTTCACAATCACTAGCCGTAATGATTGGAGCATGAAAATAAACATATCCACGACTTTGAAAATATTCATGAATAGCTTGGGCTGCTACACTTCTAACTCTAAAAACAGCATTAAAAAGATTTGTCCTAGGTCTAAGATAAGCCTGCTCTCTTAAAAATTCTCTTGTATGTCTTTTAGGTTGAATTGGATATGTTTCGTCACACTCACCTAACACTACAATTTTATCGGCGGAAAGTTCAAACTCTTGTTTACCTTGTGATTCAACTATTTTACCATGAACTTCTATGGCAGAGCCTACAAGTACTTTATTTACTTTTTCAAAGTCCTCTATTTCAGGAGTATATACTACTTGTAAAGTCTTAATTGTGGTTCCATCAGATAATTCAATAAAAGCAAAATTTGACTGTTTACGATGGCTTCTTACCCAACCACTTATTGTTATTTCCTTACCAATATAATTTTCTTTAAATAAATCTTTAATATCCATAATATCTATCCTTTCTAATAAAAAAACAGTATTAATTCCCTATAGGGACGAAATACTGTTAAATTCCGCGGTACCACCCAGTTTATCTATCTAGATCACCTTAATAGGTTTAACGCACCTAAACGTCCTTATTTACTTTTATTTCAATAAGGCACTTGGAAGTGTTATTCAAACTTTACTTATTATCTACATTCCACCAGCATAGACTCTCTATAAACAGTTTAAAGTTTTACTTCTCTTCTTCATCGCTTATATGGGTATTTTAACATTTATTATTATTCTAGTCAATAATAGAAAAATAATTACAATTTTATACTTCTAATGAAGAGAATAAGAAAGATTTTTTAATATTATAAATGCTCTTTTATGCTATTTCTTACCATTAAAATAAAGTCATCATATGAAACTGTTATAGTTTCTTCCTTTCCCCTTAAACGATACGAAATTGTATTGCTATCAACTTCTTTTTGGCCTAAAACTAGTACAATAGGTATTTTCTTAACTACTGCTTCTCTCATACGATAACCTACTTTTTCATCACGGTCATCTAGTTCTGCTTTAATGCCATCTTTTAATAGTTTATTTAATACTTCTTTTGCGTAATCTAAGTGGAATTCATTACTTACAGGAAGTATTTTTACTTGAACTGGTGCTATCCATAATGGAAAAGCTCCTTTTGTTTCTTCAAGTAAGAAAGCCATAAAACGATCAATAGATCCTAAAATTGCACGATGAATTACTACTGGAGTTTTCTTTTCGCCGCTTTCATCAATATAGGATAGTTCAAAGTTTTTAGGAAGCAAAAAGTCTAATTGAACTGTTGGAATAGTTACTGCTGGTCCTACTGCTGGTTTTACTAAAACATCTAATTTAGGGCCATAGAATGCAGCTTCATCTTTTGCTTCAAAGAAATCAAGGTTCATATCTGTTAATACTTTTCTAAGTGCATTTTCAGCTTTATCCCACATCTCATCATCATCATAGTACTTATTAGTTTTAGAATTTTTATCACGTAAAGATAATCTAAATTCAAATTTATTTACATCAATATTAAAATCTTTATATACTTCCATAATAAGATTTACAACGTTTTTAAATTCTTCTTCAACTTGTTCTGGAGTGCAGAAAATATGAGAATCATTTTGGGTCATGGCTCTAACTCGTTCTAAACCTTTACAAGCCCCAGATTCCTCATATCTAAAATCATTAGCTATTTCAGCTATTCTAAGTGGTAAATCTCTGTATGAATGAATATCATTACCATAAATAACCATGTGATGTGGACAGTTCATTGGTCTTAAAACATAAGTTTCTCCATCAACTTCCATAGCAGGAAACATATTATCTTTATAGTGATCCCAATGTCCAGAAGTTTCATATAATGCTTTAG
Organism: uncultured Erysipelotrichaceae bacterium; assembly: GCA_902766545.1. Taxonomy (GTDB): domain Bacteria; phylum Bacillota_I; class Bacilli_A; order RF39; family UBA660; genus CAG-533. Next base: position 2,499 of record CACXEC010000066.1, read on the forward strand.
TTCCTACATCCGGAGTATGAACATGTTTATAACCATAAGCTATTTCTTTATCAGTTATATAGTTTTGAAGATTACGCCATAAGGTATATCCATTTGGTAAATATAAAGGCATTCCTTTACCAATTAAATCAGATACCATAAAGATACCTAAATCTTTACCTAATTTACGATGATCTCTTTC
>CACXEC010000067.1 GCA_902766545.1 uncultured Erysipelotrichaceae bacterium
CAGAAATATAATATTTCTAATTATACTAACTATACTAGCAAAAGCTCCTGTGAGAGCCCCAAGTAAAAAGTAATGAACTCCATATGTAAAGTTTGCGGTTGCTTGATATATTATTATTGTTATTTTACTTTTTTTATCCACAGAAAAATCACTCTACCTTCTAGAGTGATTATACTATAAAGTTGCCCCCCCCCGCAAGTGTAAAATTTGTGTAAAGTGTTTAGCTTTAAAAAAAGCACATTATGTGCTAATCTTCTTTAAGTAATTTATCCATTGTTCTAATCATTTGAGCTGTATAACCATATTCATTATCATACCAAGCTACTATTTTTGCACATTTTTTATTTGATTCTAATACCTTGGTTGATAATCCATCCACTAGAGCTCCACAAGAATTACCAATAACATCACTTGATACAATTGGATCCATAGTAATTTTTATTACTTCACTTTGGAATGTATTAATAATTGTATTAATCTCATCAGTACTGGTTTCTCTAGATAAATTTAGAGATAAATCGATCATACTGCCATCATATGTTGGGACGCGGTATGCTACTCCATCTAATTTGCCATTTAAGCTTGGAATAACCAAACCAATGGCTGATGCGGCTCCAGTAGATGCTGGTACTATATTTTCAGCGGCTGCTCTACCTCTACGTGATGCAATTCCCTTTTTATGAGAACCATCTAGGGTATTTTGATCATTAGTGTATGCATGGATTGTACTCATAAATCCTGATTCGATTCCAATATATTTTTCTATTAAATCTAAAACTGGTGCTAAACAGTTAGTAGTGCATGATGCTGCTGATACTATTTTATCTTCTTTGGTTAGAGTATCATCATTAACGCCATAAACAATAGTTTTCATATTGCCTTTACCTGGTGCAGATATAAGTACATGTTTTGCTCCTGCTTCAATATGTTTAACAGCATCAGAATCTTTAGTAAATGCTCCAGTACAATCTAAAACTAAATCAATACCTAATTCTCTCCAAGGGTACATTTTAGGATCATCTATTTGTAAAACTTTAGTAAATAATCCATCAACGATTATTCCATCGTCAGTTACAACTACTTCATCAACAAAGTCACTTCTATGAACAGTATCATATTTAAGTAAATAGGCAATATCTTCGGCTGAGCCATGACTATTTATTGCAACTACTTCATAATCATCTGATCCAAGTAACATTCTATAGGCAAGTTTACCTATTCTTCCAAAACCATTTATAGCAATTTTCTTTTTCATTTTTATTCTCCTATTCAAAATAGCTTTCGCCAATAAACTCTCGTAAAATGTTATCATCACTTATATATTCACTTGGGATTGGGAAGAACATTTGAAGTTCATTAATAAGTCTTCGTGATTCATTATAATATTTTGATTCGATTGGTACACTATATAGTAGTGGTTCTACATATACTTTTAATACTCCAAGTTCATATGTATAAGCTGTATTTAAGACAACATTTGCTTCATTAGTAAATGGGAATATATATTTTGTTTCCCCATTTCGAACGCGATCCCAACTTTCTAGGGTCGCTTCTACATTGTATCCTCTAGTTCGATTATCTCTTACAATTCTTCGCATTAATCGAATATCTACTGTAGATATATGATTATGTCTATCAATACTAAGTGGATTAAATGGGCTTATGTATACTTTTAATTTTTCTTCATAAGGAATATCTTTTGATAATTCTTCATTTAAGCAATGTAATCCTTCAATTAACACAATATCATTTTCATGAAGAGTGACTTCTCTTTTATATTCTTTTTTACCAGTAATAAAATTATATGTCGGTACTTTAACAGTTTCACCAGATAGTAATCTATTTAAGTTATCATTGAATAAATCTAAATCAATAGCATTTAAACTTTCGAAATCATATTCACCATCTTCATCTTTAGGGGTTTCAAGTCTTTCTTTAAAATAATCATCTAACCCTAAATAAATTGGATTTAATCCTAAAGCATTTAAATATAAAGCAAGTTTTCTTGTTGATGTGGTCTTACCACTAGATGATGGCCCCCCTAAAAGAATAATCTTTCTTCCCTCTTTACGGATGGTATTAGCTAGTTCATAAATTTGATTATCCATCATAATATCATTTTTCTTTATGTATTCTTTAATTTTACTTTCTGATATTATTTTATTAAGTTCACAAACATAATTAACTTGTTGTAAATTACACCAAGAACTATAATCTGTATAACTTTTTAATATCATTTCTTGAGAAGTATATAAAGGCAAGCTATTATCAGTAGTTATTGGATATGATAAGATTAAATCATTATTATTTAAATATGTTAAATTAAATTTATTTATTTCACCAGTATAATTAATCATGGCGTCCATAAAGTAATTATGGAAACCATGAAGTTCATATAGCGTTACTGTTTTATTATTCAAATTTAAAATATTTCCGGCTTTTTCAACTTCTTTAGTTTTGATATAAAAATCATAGGCATCTTTTTTAGTAACTACTTTTTTAGTTATTTTTTCATTTTTATCAATTATTTGTTGCATTCTGATTTTTATATTATTAACATCATTACTTGTAAGTTCATTTCTAGACATTATTTTACAATAGATACCTTTATCTACAGAATGCATAAAATAAATATCACACTTAAATAATTCTCTAACAGATACGTAGAGAATCATCTTAAGTCCTGATTGGTATAGTTTTTGTTTATATCGATCTAATAGCACTTTTGGCCACTCCCTTTTACTATTAAAAGTATATCAAAAAATGTAAAAAAATAAAACATCTTTTTATGAATAAAATTTTACATTTTTATTTATTATATTATTAGGTGATTAGATGCTTCTTATTCCAAATATTTTAGAAAAAAATTATAACGGAGAAAAGATATATGATATTTACAGTAAACTTTTACAATGTCGAATTGTTTTTATTAATGGAGAAATAAATGACGATTTAGCATCTATTGTAATTAGTGAACTTTTATATTTAGACTCTATAAATCATGAAGATATTTATTTATATATTAATTCTCCAGGTGGTAGTGTTACATCAGGGTTAGCAATTTATGATACTATTAATTATATTAAAAGTGATGTTTCAACCGTTGCAATTGGCTTATGTGCCAGTATGGCTGCAGTTTTACTTGCATCTGGTACTAAGGGTAAAAGACTATCTCTTCCTAATACCGAAGTAATGATTCATCAAGTATTAGGTGGTGCTGAGGGAATGGCATCAGATATTAAAATTCACGCAGAAAGAATTTTAGAAACTAAAAAGAAATTAAATACGATATTAGCAAATTTAACAGGAAAAACATTAAATAAAATTAATAAAGATACTGATCGAGATTATTATATGAACGCTAAAGAGGCTCTTAGTTATGGAATAATTGATAAAGTAATCTAAAAAAGAGCCAATGGCTCTTATAATAAATCATTATATTTATTTTCTAATGGTATTTTTATTACTGTTTCATTCTTTATCGCTTTATGAATTAAATCTTCATAATCAAATAATTTTTCATATTCTTCAGCTAAAGATAATTCCGGATTTATAACAGGATGTTCAGGAACAAAAATGGTACAACAATCTTCAAATGGTCTGATACTAATATCATATGTATTTATTTTTTTAGCTAAATCAATTATTTCTATTTTATCAAAACAAGATACTGGTCTTATTACTGGCATTTTAATCGTTTCATTAATAACTGACATACTAGTTAATGTTTGACTAGCTACTTGACCAATGCTTTCTCCATTAATAATTACTTTAGCATTATTTTTATGAGCAATAGATTCTGCTATACGATACATCATTCTACGCATAATAGTGATCATATATTCTTTTGGACAATTTTTATAAATAGCTTCTTGAATATCCGTAAATCTTATTATATGTACTTTTAAATATCCTGAATAAGTAGATAAAACATTTGCTAAATCTAATACTTTTATACGAGCATTTTCACTAGTATGAGGAGGACTATCAAAATAAATACATTCTAATCTAATTCCTCTTTTCATAGCTAAATATCCTGCTACTGGTGAATCTATTCCGCCACTTAACATTAAAATACCCTTTCCAGCAACTCCTACTGGATAACCACCAATTCCTTTAATCTTATCAAAATAAAGGTATATTTTTTTATTTCTTATTTCAACATTTATTAATAATTCAGGATTATTAACATCAACACTTATGTTATCAATATTTTTTAAGATATGAGCTCCTAATTTACGTGATACTTCCATACTATCCATAGGATATTTTTTATTACTTCGTTTAGTTTGAACTTTAAATGTTTTAAATTCTTTTTCTTTAACTAATGATAAAAGATTATCTTTTAAACTATCAAAATCATCTGTTTCTAGTTCATATCCAATGTTTATTTCATGAATACCAAAAGTATTGGTAAGCTTACTTAAAACTAAATCATAATCATTTGTTTCAATAAACATTCTTCCAACATCATAAATTATTCGATGATTGGTATTACTAAGACTGGTTTCAATATTATCTTTTAAAGTCTTAATAAAAAAGTTAATATTATCATGTTTAGTAGTTAATTCTCCATATTTAATAATAATTAATTTCTTCATTTTTATCACTTCCTATTTAAAATGATTTGCTTTTCGGTAATCAGCATAACCAACTATTAATTCTTTATGGCAAGTAAATCCAGCTTTTTTAGCTGTACTTATACTCCTTATATTGTTTAAGTCGATATAACATCTTAAATATTCAATTTGGGCATAGTTTTTTAAAATTACTTCCGATGTTTCTAGTAATAATTTTGAGCCTAAGGTATGCTCACTATCTAGTCTTATTCCACGGTATGCTGGTAATAAACCATAATCTAAATTAATAAACTTAAAACTATCATATAAAGATATAAAACCTATTATTTCATCTTGTCTTCCAACTAAAAATTTACCGTTTAAGTCGGTAATAATATCCGTTGTATCTTTAAAATACTCTCCAAAGTTACCAAACCATCTTCTAATCTGAGGATCATCTTCAAGTTCATAAAGTGCTTTTAGATGTTCAGGACTTTTAGTATCAAAACTATAAAAATCAAAACTATCGGATTTAAAATTTACCATAGCATTCATCCCCTAATACTTAGTTAATTATAGCATAATAAAAACTCGATTACGAGTTTATTTTTTTCGGTGTAACTGATATTCATTTCCTTCAAAAAAATGATCTTTTAATTTAAATCCAGCTCTTTCTGCTGCTTTAATACTTCTAATATTGCTAGCAGCAATAGTAAGTCTTATAAATTTTACAAATTCATAACTATCAAAAATAGTTTCAGCCGTTTCTCTTATTATTTGTGAGCCTATAGTTTCGCCAGATGCATTTCTAATACCCCTAAAAGTGGAATCAACAGCATAATCCATATCCACTATTTCCCTTTTTTCATAAAGATTAATATAACCAACTAAGTCATCATTATGGCCAACTAGATAAGCATTATTTAATGGAATACCAGTATCTTCATAAATAAATGCTTCAATATTTTTAATGTATTCATTTATTGTGGGATCAGCAATTAATCTTCTAGCAAGCAAGATATGTGCTGGATTAGAATAATCATATGAGAAAAAATCAAAGCTTTTACTTTTAAATTCACTCATTTATAAGCTCCATTAGTTTTATATATACTTTATTAAAAATATTCATAAAATTTTCTATTTCTTCTTTACTTGTTAGGTATGATAAACTAATTCTTATAGTAGTTAAAGCTCTTTGTTTATCTTTATATAAATTAAGTACTGATGCTGATATTTTTCCACTTGAACAAGCAGTATTTGAACTTACATATACTTCATGTTTTTCTAAAGCATGAATAAATGTTTCTGGTTTAATATCCATAAGACTAATATTTAAAATATGAGGAATTGAGTATTTAGTTTGATTAATAAGAATTTTAGGATATTTCCTAAAAAAGCTTACTAATTCATCATTATATTTTCTAATTAATTCTTCTTTTTTATCTAAATTAGTTGTCGCTAAACGCATAGCTTTAGAAAAGCTAACTATTAATGGAAGTGGTGGCGTTCCTGGCTTTAAATCATTATTAGAGCCAAATAATAATGGCTTAATTCGAACACTTTCTTTTTTATACAATAAACCGATTCCTTTTGGACCATATATTTTATGTGATGAAAAAGAAGCTAAATCAACATCTGCAAGATTAATAGGAATTTTACCAAGAGCTTGAGTCATATCACTATGGAAAATAATATTAGGATTCTCCTTATTAATGATTTGTCTAATAGTTTTTAGAGGCTCACGAATACCCAATTCACTATTAACAGCACAAATACTTACTAAAATAGTTTCTTTAGTAATTAATTCTTTTAAATGTTCAAAATCAATTATGCCGTCTTCGTTGTTATCAACATAATCTATTACAAAGCCGTTTTTTTCTAAATAATTACAAATTCCATAAATAGAATCATGTTCAAGTTTAGAAACAATAATATGGCTACCTTTTTTTCCCTTAGATAAAGCTGTACCAATTAGTGCAAAGTTATTTGCTTCAGTTGATCCAGATGTAAAAATAACTTCTTGCTCTTTTATGTGTAATATATCACTTATTTGTTTAGTTGCACTTTTTAATAGTTCATTGGATTTTACACCTAGTGCATGCATACTATTAGGATTTCCAAAATATTCTTTTGTAACTTTATTGTAACTATCTAATACTTCATCTATAACTGGAGTAGTAGCTGAATAATCAAGATATATCATCTTTTCACCTCTTCATAATTATATAATATTTAATTAAAAAAGAACAGTTTTTACTGTTCTTTAACCACTTCTAAAACTTTTTCATGGATTTTAGGATCAGCATCTGATATAACGTTAATAGCTTGCTCTAAAGATGCAAGGTAGTCTCCACTATAAAATAATTCTTCTGATTTTTTCAAACCGTTATCTATTTTATTTATATTGCGATATCTATTCCCATAAACGATTGTCTTTTCAGCAAGAGAGGCATTTTTAATTAAATCCGTAGTCGTTTTATGAAGTTTTAAAATTAAGTCTCTCGCGGTATCCACTCTAGTATTTAAAATACGTATAGATATTGGTTTCTTATTTAATTCATCTATCATATTATCTAAAGCATCATTTGCTTCATTTAATTCAATATAGTAGTTTTTAGGTATAATTGGTAGTTTATATGTATTTAAATGTTCTTTACTATTTTGAAGAATCTTAGTTATTTCATCTAATTGATCTCTAGCTCTTAATTCATCCTCTTTTAAACTACTTAAATTCTTAATCGTTTCATTTAATTTTTCTTCATTAATATTAAGTTTATCATTTAATAGTTCTAATTCATTATTAAGTCTCGAATATGGAAATGTATGAGTCCTAAAGTTTTCTACTATTATTTCATAATCATTTTGAATAGTCTTAACATTTAAATTAAGTTCATCAATTATTTTTAATTCATCATCGGTTAAATCATAACTATATTTAATATCTTCAATTTTAGAGCTTAATTTTTTTATAATAGCTAACATTTTTTTACACTTAATAGCAATTTTTCTGGCTAATTCATCATAATTTTTACGAGCACTCTTTTCTTTATCAAAATCATTATAAAGACTTTCAAAGTATTCATAAATAGTTTTAAGTTCAATTAGTGAATCACTTAAATTTAAAACATTTAATCGATCAAATACATCAGCTATTTTTTTCTCTGCTTCAGAGATATTATATTCAATATTCAAATAGTCCAAAACATAGCCATCATTAGTCATTCTTTTGTAAATATTATTAATTTCACTAATCTTATTTGGAATTAGTTTTTTTCCCATAACGATTACAGTTGGAGCTTCTTCAATAACTACTTTAGTGTTACCAATTAAATCTCCTAAAGCTTTAACAATTTTAGGAGCTTCACTATAATCATTATTCTCCATAGCTACTTCAAAAGCACTTAAAAGCTTATCAATATTTTCAAATTGTAATTCTAAAGGAACAGTAATAATTTCATAGTCATTTTGATTATTTTGATATTTTAAATATATTTCACGATAATCTCTTTTTAAATTAGTTACTATTTCCCTATTTTTACTTTCTGATAATGATATTTCTTTAATCTCCTTAAGTAAAAATTCACTTTTAGCTTTAATATAGTATATTTCTAATTCTAATTTAGCTGTTGCTTTAGCAATTTCTTTATGTTTTTTAGTTTTTATTAGTTCTTCTAAATCATTTAATTTCGTATTTAAAGATGGAATATCTATTGTTTTGATTTGATTATATCTTTCTTTCCAACTTTCATATCTTTTTTCTAGATCTTTATTATTTATTAGGGACGCAACTTTATTTAATTCAGTTAAAATATTGGCCGATAAAATTAAATTTTTATCTCTTTCTAAGGTAAGTAACATACTATTATATTTCTTTTTATTATGTTTATTTATGAGCACTAAAACAACTACAATTAACGAAATTGCAATTACAATATAAACAATACCTAAAATTATATAAGTCTTATCGTTCATATAACCATCCCTATAATATATAATATCATAAAACAATAAAGAAAAAAAGCCAGAATTACTTCTGACATTTAGGGCAATAATAAGTACTTCTTCCCCCTACTTTTATATTTATTATAGTACTTCCACATACTTTACATTCTTTATCTTCCCGCTTATGAACCATTAAAAAATTTTGATACTGACCAATAACCCCTAAACTAGATGTATAACTTTTAATTGTAGTTCCACCATATTCTATAGCTTTATTTAAAATAACAACTGAATTATCTATAATACTTTGACAGTTATCTAATGATATATCTTCACCTTTTTTTAAGGGATTTATTTTAGATGCAAATAATACTTCGTTAACATATATATTACCAAGACCTGACATAATACTTTGATCTAAGAGCAATTCTTTAATAGGAAGCTTACTTTTTAATTTATTTTTAAGTTCTTCTTTATTTATTTCAAATGGTTCTTTTCCTAATTTAGCTAAAGAATTATAATCATTTAAGTTTTTAGTTAACATCATTCTACCAAATTTTCTAGTATCATGATACCTTACAGATAAATCTCCAAACTCAAATATGATATGTTCATGCTTTTCAACTTTATCATTTAAAGATTTAATGAAATATTTACCTTCCATTCTTAAATGACTTATTAAATATAAATCTTCAAATTTAAATATTAAAAACTTCCCTTTAGTACTTATATCCGTTAATCTTTTACCAATTAAATTATTAAAATCAAGAGAATTTGGTTCAATAATCTTAGGATAAATAATTTTAATATTAGTTATTTTTTTATTAAGTAAATTCCTTTTAAGAACTTTAGCAACTGTTCTAACTTCTGGTAATTCCGGCATTTTTAACCTCCTAAGATTATTATAATAAATAAGACTAGAATTATCTAGCCTTATCTAACACCAAAAGTTAAAGTATTAGGAATATTAGTACCAGGATCATTAAATCTATCAGCATCTGCCTGATTTCTTGCATATCCAGTTGTGGCAGCACTATAGGAAACATGCCTGTCATATCTGTTACATTTGAAGTATCAAAGCTACTTAAATCTAATGTAGTAACTGCACTTTCATAAAACAATATAGATGCTATTAAGACAGTTTTACTTTTTTTATTCATAAAAGAATCACCCTACCTTCTAGAGTGATTATACTATAACCTACACAAGTGTCAAATTTGTGTAAAGTTGCATAAATATAAAAGTTTTTGCTATAATACAAATAGAAAGAGAGAAAGACCTCCTGTGGTCAGCCTCTCCTTTCGGATTGGTGGCGCACAACTAAGGTTGTGCGGTTTTTTATTTAAATAATATTACTATTAAGATAAATAAAAGTGTAAGTATTATTATTTGATTAAAAATCTTTTGATTCATACTTATCACCTCCATTTCAGTTTTTTATGACCGAATGGAGAAACCAACACATAAACTTTCTCTCTCAAGTTGTTATTATAATTTTTATCTATTCTTTATGTCAATATAAAACCGTATGCAATCCCAGATAAATACTGAGTTTGCATACAGTTTTTAAAATACTTAAAATTATTTATTTTGCTTCATACCAATCTGTTCCAAAGTCTGTGCTTACTTTTAGTGGAACTTTTAAAGTTACAATATTTTCCATAACTTGTTTAACTAGTTCTTCTAACTTTTCTTTTTCTTCCTTTACTACATCAAAGATTAATTCATCATGAACTTGCAATAACATTTTTGATTTAAAGTTATTTTTTTCAAGTTCTTCATTTATTTTAATCATGGCCATTTTGATAATGTCGGCACTAGTTCCTTGAATTGGAGTATTTAGGGCTATTCTTTCTCCTTGCTGACGAATTAAATAATTAGAATTATTAAGCTCATCAATAATTCTTTTACGATTAAATAAGGTTCTAACTGAGCCAAATATTTTAGCTTCACTTACGATATTATCCATATACTCTTTAACTCCTGGATAAGTCGCTAAATATTTATCAATAAACTTTTTAGCATCTTTAGGGCTTAAATGTAAGTTTTCTCCTAATCCAAAACCACTTATTCCATAAACAATACCAAATATAACTGCTTTAGCACATCTACGCATATCTTTAGTAACTTCTTCTTTAGGTATCTCAAATATATCACTAGCTACTTGAGTATGAATATCTTCTCCGTTTTTAAACGCTTCAATTAATTCTTTTGAATTACTAATATGCGCAAGTACTCTTAGTTCAATTTGCGAATAATCAGCGGATAAAAATAAGTCATATTCTGGAGTAAATGCTTTTCTTACTCTTTTACCATTTTCATCTCTTGTAGGAATATTTTGCATATTTGGATCAATACTTGATAATCTTCCGGTTCTAGTTAAAGCCTGTTTATAAATTGTATGAATTTTACCATCTTCTTTTATAAAATTATCTAGTCCTTCAAGATAAGTACTATTTAGTTTAGATAAGTTGCGATATTCTAAGATATATTCTATTTCTGGACAAGCATCTATTAATTTTTCTAAAGTTGCTGAATCTGTGTGATAACTCTTACCGGCAATTAATCTATGAGGATATGGTAAATTCATATGTTCAAATAATACTTCACCTAATTGTTTAGGACTTGCGATATTAAATTCTTCACCAGTAAATTCATATATTTTTTTCGCTATTTCATCTAGTTTTTGATTATTTTCTTCTCTTAAAGAGCTTAAAACATTTCTATCACATTTAATTCCATTTATTTCCATACGAGCTAGTACTGGTATTAATGGCATCTCAGTATTTTCAAATAATTCATACATATCTTCTAATTTTAAATTACTAATTAATTTATCATGAGTATCAAAAACATATTTTGATTTTTGAGCTACTCCTATTTTTAATTTTTCTTCATCTTTTATAATTTCTTCATAAAATGGAACAGTGATGTCTTCTTTATTCATTAAAACAGCTAAATCATCTTTTATTTGATAATTTAAAAGATAAGTGGCTATCATATTATCAAATATAGTATTAGTATTAAAATCATTTAATAGGACAATATTCTTTTTTAAATCATAAGTATACTTTTGATTATCTTTTAAATAGTCTAATACTTCTTTTATTCTATCTTTAGAAATATAAAAAGCATTATGTCCATCATATAAACCCATTCCAAGGATATTTGCTATATGATAGTTTTCGTTATCACATTCTATATAATAAGAAACTGGGCCGCATTTATTAATTTCTTTTAAATCTTCTAATGTCTTAAAAGTAAATTCATACTCTTTTTCTTTTTTAGGTAGTTTCTTTAAAAGTGAATAAAATTCCAATTCTTCAAAATATTCTTCTAATTTTTCAGTTGGGCCATTATATGTCATACTATTTAAATCTTCTTTTAAAGGAACGTCTAGATATATCGTGCAGATGTCTTTACTAAAAAATGCACTTTCCCTATCATTAACTAACTTATCATGTAATGAGCCTTTAATTGAGTCAATATTAGCATAGATATTTTCTAAACTACCATATTCTTGTAATAATTTTAATGCAGTTTTTTCTCCTATTCCTTTGACACCTGGAACATTATCAGATGGATCTCCCATTAAAGCTTTTAAATCTATCATTCTAATTGGCTCAATACCATAGTCACTCATAAATGTGCGTGGATTATATCTAATAAATCCTTTAGTTTTTAATAATTTTACATCTACTTCTTCATTAATTAATTGAAGTAAATCTTTATCAGATGAAACTATCGTAGCATCAAATTCAGGATCTTTTAAAACCATTTTAGAGATTGTTCCAATAATATCATCAGCTTCATAATTTTCAACTTCATAATGTTTAATGCCCATTGCATCTAGTAGTTTTCTTGCTTTTGGCATTTGTTCAAGTAAGTCTTTAGGTGTTTCACTTCTTCCTGCTTTATAACTAGCATATTTTTCATGTCTAAAGTTTTTACCAATATCAAAAGCAACAGCCATATAAGATGGATTTTCTTCAGCAATTATTTTATTTATCATAGTAACAAAACCATATAAAGCATTAGTAGCTTCTCCTTTAGAATTTTTCATTAAATTGCCGGAATAAGCAGTAGCAAAATAGCTTCTAAACATTAAATTGTTACCATCTACAAGAATTACTTTTTTCATAAGACACCTCTTAATTATTATAATACAAATATCCGTAAATAAAAATAAAAAGACTTTTAGTCTTTAAAATAATTCAGCATATATTGATTTATTAAAAATATGTTCTTGATCAGTTAAATAACTAGAATCTACTAAAAAATAATTATAACTAACCAGACTATTAGATTTTATTGGATCATCATAAGTTAAATCAATATGTAGCCATTTATTATTAATATATACAATATTCCATACATGGGATGATGATATTATTCTATAATTAGGAATATTTAATTTATCTAAAATAATAGCAAGCACGTCAGCATAACCTGTACATATTGCTTTACCTTTTAAAAGAGCTGCTGTAGCTTTATAATTGTCTACCTCTTTTTGATCATAAGAAATATTATTTATAAGGTAATCATGAATTATAATTAGTTTTTCTTCATTGGTCATTTCTTTAGTTATTAAATAATTAATTAAAAGGTCAATTTGGCTTTCTAAATAATTTATTTCATTTTTATTATATATTTTATTAAAAGTTATTACATATTTATTATCTTGGTATGATAAGTAATAATCTTTATAACTATTATAAGGACTAACTAAATTGTTAATAATATATAATTGTGTCTTGTTATTTAAGGTTTTTATAATATCATTTAAACAGTCATAATTATCTTTACAACTAAATGAAAAACTGTTTAACCCACTATTTAATGAAGTATAAAAAATATTAAGTAAGTCCTGACCACTAGCTATCGTATTATCACTTGTTAGAGAAACAAAATTATGTTTAATATTCTTTGAATATTTATTATATATTGGTAACTCTTTATTTATATTTATCTTATTTATTTGACTATTAATTATTATGAATGAGACATTCATAATAATTAATATAATTAATAATATTTTTTTCATAATCCACCTATAAATTAAAGTGTATTATAACAAAAACAAGTAGAATGTCAATTCTACTTGTTTTGATGTTTTCTTACTAATTCATTTATTTTCCTTAGATGATGATTTATTCCGGATTTAGTAATAGGTTTATCAGTTTCCATGGAAACAATATTTGCAAGTTCTCCCATAGAGGTTTCTGGATATTTCTTTTTATAAGTAATGATTTCTTTGGTGCGTTCATCTAAAAGCATTATTAAATCATTTTCTTCTAAATACTTAATATTATCGAGTACTTTTTTACTAGTTTTCATTGATTTTTCAACATTAGCTTGTTCACAATTATTAAGGCGATTAACCATATTTTTATGATCCTTATAGATTCTGATATCTTCAAAATAGAATAATGCTCTAGTAGCTCCAATGGCATTAATAAAATCACTAATGCTTTCTGCTGATTTTATATATACCATATATTCTCTTTCTCTTTTTAATATTTTACTATTAAAACCTAAACTATGTAGAATATTATTAATTAACATAGCATTAGCTTCTTCCTTGATTAAAAATTCTAAATGATACTGATTCTTTTTTGGATCATTAATGCTACCACTTGATAAAAATATTCCTTTTAAAAATGCGATTTTTTCTTCATTACTAAATTCTAAAATATTATTAATTGTATTATTAATATCACTTTCAATAATATTTGATTTTTCTTTAACTTCTAAAATATAAATATTTCTTTTTTTAAATCTTTTAATAGTTCTGGTAGTTAATCTAATATTAACATTATAGTGAATTTTTAAAAGTTTAAATATCCACCTAGCTACAGAAGCATTTTCAGTAAATATTGATATTTTATTATCTGTAATGGTACTATTAAACTTTAAATATACACAAAGCGATATTAAACTTTCGGGAGACTGTTCTATTTCTTTAGTTATTTCATCTTTAATTTCCGTTGTATATGTCATAATAGCACCTCTTTTCTTGAATATTATATAATATTTAAGTTTTATTTAAAAGAAAAAAAGTCTAGTTAGACTTTATCTATTAATTGGGGTAATTCTTTTAACAGTAGGTTCTGCTTCTTTAATTAAATAATCTCCTGATGTATAATGCTCTATTCTTTGTTTTTCCATATAGTATGCATC
>CACXEC010000068.1 GCA_902766545.1 uncultured Erysipelotrichaceae bacterium
AAAAATTTAAAGCTCAAGAATATGAATTAAAAGCATCTTTAATATATGATTTATTAACTAATCAAAATACATATAAGTTTGAACTATCAAATGAGCCTATAAAAAAATAACTATTTATGGTAATATTAATAATAAGGAAGGTGAGAAAATGAAAAAAGGATTAATAATTGCTATTATAATTGCTGCGATATTATTAATATCAGGAATATCTACTTACAATAGTCTTGTAACTCAAAAAGAAACCGTTGACTCTAAAATATCTGAAATTGACGTTCAACTTAAAAGAAGAAGCGATTTAATACCTAACTTAGTAAATACAGTTAAAGGACTTATGAAACATGAAAAATCTATTGTAGATAGTGTAACAGAAGCCAGAAGCGCCCTAGTAAATGCCAGCTCTACTGCTGAAAAGCTAGAGGCAAATACTAAACTTACTGAAGCAATTAATAATTTATATGTTGTTGTAGAAAACTATCCAGATATCAAAGCAAATGCTAACTTTATTAGTTTACAAGATGAAATTGCCGGAACTGAAAATCGAATCGCATATGCAAGGAGTGAATATAATAAGGTTGCAAAAGAATACAACACTAAAGTTAAAAGATTTCCAACAAATATTTTTGCAAATATCTTAGGTTTTGATAAAGTCGAATACTTTGAAGCAACTGGTGCTGAAAAGGAACCTGTAAATGTTAACTTTGATTAAAAGAATAATACTATTTTTTTCTCTATTAATACCTATAAATGCTAATGCGATAGTTAACCAGACATATGACTTTTATGTTAACGATTCAGCAAATATTTTATCACAAGAAACTGAAAAATATATTGTTGAAAAAAGTTCTTCATTATATAAATATAATGGCTCTCAAATAGTTGTAGTTACAGTCAAAGATTTAGAAGGTATGAGTATTGAAACATATGCTACTACTTTATTTAATAACTGGAAAATTGGAGATAAAGAAAAAAACAATGGTTTATTATTATTACTTGCTTTAAATGAAAGAGAATTTAGAGTAGAAGTTGGTTCAGGACTTGAAGGTATATTACCAGATGGTAAAACCGGACGATATCAAGATAATTACTTAATTCCTTATTTAAAAGAAAATAAATGGGACGATGGAATAAAAAGTTTATATGATGCTTTTTATAATGATTTATCTTCTATCGAAAATATCGAAGAATATACTCCAGCCGATTTTAATAAACTAAACAAAAGTATTACAACCCTAATTATAATAATTATTATATTTATAATATTTATCAAAATTAAATTTAATGATAATCCGCTTATAAGCAGTTATGGTCGCGGCTTTTCATCTAGATCCTATCGAGATTTTGGTTCTAGCGGAAGCTTTAGCAGTCATTCTAGTGGTGGTTTCTCTGGTGGTGGACGCTCTTCTGGCGGAGGATCAACTCGAAGATTTTAAAAAAAATATCGACTAAAATGAGTCGATATTTATTTTTATTCTATTTAAATTATGAGTATAAGCGTATGCTTGGATCATGGTTCTAATAGCGCTAGCCATTTTTCCTGATTTACCAATAACTGCTCCCATATCACTTTCATGAACAATTATTTCAAGCATAATACCTTCATCATCACTACTAAATTCTTGAACACTAACCATATCAGGTTCTTTTACTAAGTTTTTAACTAAATTTAAAGTAAAATCAATTAATTCCTTATGCATAATTAAGCCTCTTTTTTAGTAGTTTTAGTATTTTTGTATTTTGCCCAAATACCAGATTTAGTTAAAATATTTTTAACAGTATCAGTAGGAATAGCTCCATTATTTAACCATTTTAGTGCTTTTTCTTCATCAACACTAATATTATTTTCTTTATAAATTGGTTGATAAGTTCCAACTGTTTCAATAAATTTTCCATCTCTTGGACTTCTTGAATCAGCAGCTACAATACGATAAAATGGTCTTTGTTTAGAACCCATTCTTTTTAATCTTAATTTAACAGCCATAATTGCCTCCTTCATTTAAATGTATTCTACTATAAAAAAAATATGGTGTCAACTATTTTTGGTTGACACCGTTTAAATAATCATCTGTGATGTTCATTTCTAAATCTTTCACATTATCTTCTTCTTCATAATCATCAAAGTCCTCTTCAGCATTAATTCTCATTTTAACATCCCCAACTATTTCAACACCTATTTCTTTTTCAACTGTTACCTTAATTAATTTTCCATCAACCTTTACATCACTAACTTGTGGTGCTGTAAGACTTCTTACAATTATTTCTCTTGAATCTGTTAAAACATCTTTAGATTTCAAATTAACATTAATTATATCATCATAACTAAAAGTTTTAACTATAACATTAGTTTTAGTATTATCATCATAAGAGTACCAAACATTAACATCATAACTACCCTTTATCTTGGCCTTACCATTATCATCTACTCCGCTAAAATTATGATTAATAACCCAGCACCCTAATACATTACTAATATCATAATCAACTGGTATTTCAAAAGTATCTTTACTTGCCTTTTTCGTCTTACCAATAACAGCTTTGGTAACAATTTCTTTTAAGCTAGCCATTTTATCACTCCTCTAACGTATCATATGCTTTAGCCTATAAATTGTACACTTAAACTTTTCAAAAATACATTTTAATGATATATTTAAAATGGTGATGAAAATGGATTGTTTATTTTGTAATATTATAAAAGGTGAAGTTCCATCAAGAACTTTATATGAAGATGAAATAGTTAAAGTTATTATGGATGCCTATCCAAATGCTAATGGTCATACTTTAATACTTCCAAAAAAGCATTTTACGGATTTTACGGAGATGGATAACGAAACTTTATCTCATATTAATGACATAGCTAAAATGATGAAAGAAAGACTTTATAATACCTTAAATCCAGATGGTTTAGTTTTAATAGTTAATTATGGTAAACCTCAAATGATAAAACATTATCATTTACATTTAATACCTACATATCATGATCAAGACAATACTATTAAAGATTTAGATGAAACATATAATAAAATAATGGCACAAAAATAAGGAGTTTAAACTCCTTATTTTATTATTTTAAAGCATCTATAAGTTCTGCTTTTTTCATTGAAGTAGCGCCTTCAATACCTTTATCCTTAGCCATAGCTTTTAATTCAGCTACTGTAAGTTTAGATAAATCAGCTTTATCTTCAACTTTTTCTTCTTTAACTTCTTTTACTTCAGCTTTAACTGTTTCAGTTTTTATTTTCTTACCATTTAAAGCATCATTTGCATATTTAACAAGTTCTGAAAAATATTTTGGATTATCAATAGCAACTTCTGAAAGCATTTTTCTATTAATTTCAATACCAGCTTTATTTAAGCCATCAATAAATCTTGAATATGAAATATTATTTTCACGACAAGCTGCATTAATTCTTGTAATCCATAATTTTCTAAAGTTACGTTTATTCTGTTTACGATCTCTGTAAGCATATGCTCCACTATGAAAAGTTTGTTCTTGAGCTGTTTTAAATAATCTATGCTTAGAACCAAAATATCCTTTAGCTTGTTTTAAAACTTTTCTTCTTCTGTTTTTAGCTACAGATCCACCCTTAACTCTTGCCATTTATACCACCTAGATAACAGATTTTAATCTGTTAGCTTCTCCTTTCGCTAATGTACCTTTATTTCTTCTTTGTCTAATTTGTTTGCTTGTATCTTTAGCAGTTTTATGATTTCCGCCAGATTTCTTATAAGTAATTGTTCCGTTTTTCTTTTTTGTTAAAACTTTTGAACTTGCTTTATGCGTTTTTTGTTTTGGCATAAAAATTTCCTCCTTCTTATTTTTTTGGTGCTAATATCATCGTCATTGTACGGCCTTCTAATTTAGGCTTTGTTTCAATAATTGAACATTCAGATAACTCTTCTGCAAACTTTTCTAATACTTCACGTCCTAGCTCTGTATGAGCCATTTCACGACCTTTAAATCTTAAAGATGCTTTAATCTTATGACCTTTTAAAAGATAATCTTGAGCATTTTTCTTACGCGTATTAAAATCACCAATATCTATTTTTACAGATAATTGATACTCCTTCATATCCTTGTTATTAGCCCTTTGATTTTTTAAAGCTTCTTTTTGTTTTTTTTGTTTTTCATAGCGATATTTATTGTAGTCCATTATTTTTGCTACTGCTCTATCACTATTACCACTCATTAAAACTAAATCTAAGCCTGCATAGTTTGCTAAAGTTAATGCATCTGCAATCTTTTTAGTTCCAAGTTGCTCTCCGTTTGGTCCAATTACCATTAGTTCGCTTACCCTAATATTATCATTAATTGGTAAGTCATCCTTTTTGACGTTTGCTATTATAAACACCTCCATATATCAAAAAAGGTAGACACAACTAGTATCCACCTCAAAAAACCAATTCACTTATATAAAAATATATAAATATTCGGCCTTTTACCTACTTGCCTATGCAAATCAGGTGGATGTGGATACATCTCTTTCCTTTTTCAAACACTAGTATTATAACATTTTAAAAGTGTTTGTCAAGTAATATTATGCACAGTTTAACTAATTAATTACTAATTAATCATATATTAATATATTTTGTATCCCATACTTATCAATTTTTACGTAAGTATTTTCTTTCAAATCAATAGTATCTTTAACTATATTATTTTCTACTAAATAATCAATAATATCCACATTACAAATAATTACTCCTCTAAAAGATAATATAAATTTTTTAATACTTTCATCTTCTAAAATATTTACTCTATCTTTTAAGTAAATTACTTTAGCATTATTTAATATTTTCAAACGATAATAAACTGGATTAGCATTAAATTCACTATCATTTGAAATTATTATAGTATCATTCATACTTAGTGCTTTTATAAATTTATGATAGTCCTTATCAAATATTATATATATATCCTCATAATAATTTAAATCAGTTATATTAAAATAAGTTAAAATATCCGTATTAAGTTCATTTTCTTTTAGTTTATAATATTGAGCCATAATTGCACCTTCCAAATAAATTTTAACATAAAATAACCCTATTTATCCATAATAATTATAAGTGATAATATGATTAATAAAATTAATGAAGAATTTAAAAATACTCCTGATTTAATTCATCGTAAAATTAAATATGGGCTATTTAATATCCATATTTTTTACATTGAAACCATTTCATCTAGCGATAGAGTTAATAATTACATCTTAAAAAATATTACCAATAGAATTAAAAATAGACCAATAAAAGATATCTTAGCAGCCCCAAACTTCAAAAAAATTAAAAAAGATGAATTTGAAGAATATATTTATAACGGTTACACTATTGTAATATACTTAAATAATATTTATGCAATGGAAACAAGAGCCGACTTAGATCGTTCTATTGCTCCACCTCAAATTGAACAAGATCTATATGGCGCAAAAGACTCACTAGTTGAAAATTATCAAAAAAATATTGGTTTAATAAAAAGAAGAATTAAAACTCATCACTTAAAAACTTTAGAATACAAATTAGGTAGTTATAGTAAAACCCAAACAGCTTTATTATACATTGATAATATTTGTAAAAATGAATTGATAAATAGATGCGATAAACTATTAAAATCTCTTAATACAGATCGCATACTTGATTCCGGAGAATTAAAACAGTATTTAGCTAAAGAGGAAAAAAACTTTTTTCCAACTACCAAACTTACTGAAAGACCAGATGTAATTGTTAATGCCCTCTTAGAAGGAAAAATAGTTGTCATTGTTGAAAACTCACCATTTGCAATAATATTACCTGCTGTTCTTGCAGACTTTATTAATCCAGTATCTGATAATTATATTTATGGTAATAATATTAACTTTATTAAAATATTAAGACTAGCATGTTTTTTTCTTACTATATTAACACCTGCATTTTATATTGCCATTATAAATTATAACCAAGAAACAATACCACCTAAACTACTTAGTAGTTTTATTATGCAACGTGAGGGAGTTCCATTTCCCGCTACTATTGAAGCATTTTTTATGTTATTTATTTGTGAAATGCTAAGAGAAAGTGATATTAGATTCCCAAATAGTTATGGTTCATCTATTTCCATATTAGGAGCTTTAATATTAGGAGAGTCAGCTGTTGCCGCTAATATTGTAAGCCCTATTATGATTATAATTGTTGCACTAACCTTTATATCTAGTATGGTATTTAGTAATATTGAAATTGTTAATGCTGTTAGAGTATGGAGGTTCCTTTCCTTAATTATCTCTTCATTCTATGGCTTATATGGAATTGCCATAGTAATAATTGCTCTTATTGTTAATATATCATCATATTATTCTTTCGGTCTATCATATACCTATCCTGTAGCACCATTTGATTTAAATTACCTCCAAAAAACCTTAATAAGAACAAGTAAAACAAACGAACTATATCGAGGTAAATATCTAACCAAAAATACTAGAAAGCAAGAAATAAAATGAAAAAGATTATTATTATTTTAATATTTTTACTCTTAACTGGTTGTAATTACATCGAATTAAATGATATGGGAATTGTAACATTAATGTCAATTAAATATGAAAATAACAATTATAATATTATATTAGAGATAGATGAAAATAAAAAAGAAGAAGAAAAATCAATTTATTATGAAGCAAGTGCATCATCGATTGAAAAAGCGATTGAAGAAGTATCACTAAGAATAAATAAAGAACTATATTTTATTGATTTAAATGTGATTTTAATTGATCAAGATACAGTAAATAAAAAATTAACTCAAATAATTGATTATTTAACAAGAGATGTAATGTTTGGAACAAACTTTAATATTGTCATAGATAATGATGCTAAAAAAACAATCGATACGATAAAAGAAAAAGAAAAAATCGCCGGAGATTATATTAAAAATATCTTTAATAATTCTGACAATATTATAGATATAAAATACTATGACTTATTAAGAGATTTTTTAAATCCAAATATTGATATTATTTTACCATACGGAAAAGTAATAAAAAATGAATATATTATTAATGAAGCTACTATTTTTAATAAAGATAAAATAATAACCAACATTAATTTAGATATGATAAAAATATATAATTTACTTACAAATAAAGATTCAAATATTCTATTTCAAATTAATTATCAAAACCAAGATTTAATTTTTAAAGTATCTAAATCAAAATCTAAAATTAAATATGATAATGAAATCTTATTAGACATAAATGTAACTGGCTCTTTTATTGAAATGGAAAGTATTGAGTTAGAAAATTTTAAAATATCTGAAGAAATTATAATTGTATTAGAAAATAAAATAAAAGAAGAAATAAACCTTTTAACTAATAAACTTATCATAAACGATAGTGATATATTAAAATTTAAGAAAGCATACTTTGATAAGAAAAGAAAAGAAATAAATTCTATATCTAATCTAAAATATAATACTAAAGTAAAAGTCAATCTTGATCGTGAAGGCTTAATATTCGATTCAATAGGAGATATCTATGAAAAAAATAAATAAAATATATAATTCTTCTTTATTTTTACTACCATTTGCCCTTTTTATTGGTCTTGGAATAACTAAAATAATAAGAACATCTGGAAGCGACGCTTGGATAAGTGTTATATTAGGAACTATTATTGGATTGGGTATTAATTTATTTATAACTAAACTACCAAGTAAAGAAAGCAAAATAACTACATTAATATATAACTTTAGTTTATTATTAATTGGTATATTATCTATTATAAAATTAATATCATCAGTATACTTAGATAAAACTAATACCCTATTTTTAATGATACCATTAATACTTCTCTTATATTATACAAGTTCTAAAGATGAATATACTTTATTTAAAACGACAAGCATTTTATCATTTCTATATTTTTTTCTAATTATATTTGCTATTGGATCATTAATTAGTTCAATAGAAATAGACACATTTAAACCAATAATGATTAATCCAATAAATAAAATTTTATATGGCGCAATAGAATACGCTCTATATAGTACTGCCCCACTACTAGTTATTCCTAATTTAAAAGAAAAATATAACTATAAAGCATATCTTTTATCATCACTATTCTTACTTATATTATTTGTATTAGTAATAAGCAGTCTAGGAATCGAGCTATCACAAAATTATCGTTACCCAGAATATATGTTATTTAAAAATATTGCCGTTTTAGACTTTATTGAAAATATTGAAAATATCCTATTCTTTATATGGATAATTAATATTTACACATTAACATCACATGCTAGTCTAAATATTAAAAAAATTATAAATAAAAAATGGTTAATATTAATATTTATAATAATAACACTTATAATTAATAACTATATTATTAATAGCTACTCAAATATTGAATTTATCTTAAATAATTTTGATTATATATTAGTAATCTTATTTATAATATTTATTATCGGCAAATTATTATTTAAAAAAAATCATAATAAATAATATTATGATTTTTATTTTACAACAAATGTTAATGTATTTGGATTATCATTTTAAAATTTACTATTAGCTAAAGAACCCGCTAGATTATCAAATCTACCAGCATCTGTTTATGTGCTTGCATATCCAATTGAAACTGCACTTGTTACAAACATATTAGACATAGATGTTACATTTGATGTGTCAAATGAACTTAAATCTATGCTTGTTGTTGCACCATTATAATTACGCTATTATTGCGGTTATTATTGTTTTTTTGACTTTTTATTCACTTAAAAATCACTCCATCTTTTAGAGTGATTATACTATAAAAATACCTTTACTAGCGAGTGTCAAATTAGTGTAAAATTAATCTTTGGCTTTTGTAAATAATGTTAATATAGCACTTATTACGATAGTAGCTACAATGACGGTTGAAGAACCTGTTAACATATTACTAAATAACCCCAGTATTCCATTTTTTAAAAAACCTAGATATGCATAATTAGTTAAAGTATTCCCAAAAGTAATAATAAGTAAGCTAGCACCTTCACCAACTTTTTCAATTAACATATCATATACTCCAAAAACGGCTAACATACTTCCAAGTACTGTAAACATACTAGTTAAATGTCCTGGTGTAAGATTCGTATTATCCATTATAATTTGTGCTATTAAACAAATAAAACCACAAAATAGAAAAGAATAGATTATTGTCATTTTTCCACCTCTATTGTTAAAGCATGAGTAACTGCTGGTATAGTATTTTTCTGATTTACTAAAACTGGACTATGTAGTGATCCTGTAGCTAAAAGTAATATTCTTTTATATTTTTTGTTATAAATAATATTGTTAAATAATACTAAAGGAAGTACTACTGGTCCACTACCTCCAGAATATTCATCATTTGAATATATAAGAGTTCCAGCATCAATATGATTTTTTAATATTATTTCTTTTTTCTTTAAAAGTTCAGCTAATATTTTAGATCCAACTTTTCCTAAATCACCTGTTAATATTAAATCATAATCGTCTACTGTAGTTTTAGTTTCTTTTAAATGTCTTTCCAATGTGTCTGCTGCACTTGGTGCCATTACTGCTCCCATATTAAATACATCTTTAACATATGAATCAACTATACACCCAAAAGTGCCATTTATAAGTTTTATTTTAGATGGATTTTTTGATAGTGTTATTCCAATACTACCAGTCGTTGTAAATGTACTTCTTTTGGGTTTAGGAGCTCCATATTCAACAGGAAAGCGATATTGTTTTTCGGCATTTAAGTTATGCGATGAAGTAATATATAATCCTTCCTTAATTTTTCTTGATCCAATAAAAATTGCTAAATCTATAAGTCCAGCAACACTAGACGCACAAGCTGAATATATTCCTAAAGCAGGAATACTTCTATCAGTTAAACTCATATTTGTTATAACCATTTGATTCATCAAATCAGATCCAACTATTAAATCGGGTTTATGGCTTTTAAGTAAATAGTTTAAAACAACATTTTGCATTTTAACTTCTGCTTTTTCAATTGTAGATTCTCCATAATAATAATCATTCATTGCTAAATTATAATTTTTTAATTTAGAATTTTTTTCCAGTGGTCCAACAATACTAAACCATTCATTTATATATATATCTTTAAAATTAAACACTTATAATCACCTTTATAATTCCCATAATAAAACCACTTATAATTCCATAAAGGATTACACTTCCTGCTAATTTAAAAAAGTTTGATCCAAGGCCAGTAATTAGTCCATCTTGTTTATAATCTAAACTAGAGCTCATTACAGAGTGTGCAAAACCTGTAGTTGGAATGATAAGTCCACATTTATATTTACTAACCCAGTTATCAAAAAAGCCAAGCCCTGTAAATAGACATGATATAAAAATAATAATTATACTAGTCCAACTAACAGCTGATAAAGTAGTCAGTTTAAAAGCTTTTATTAATATTAACTTTATTATCTCTCCCAGTGCTCCTATGATTCCTCCTACCAAAAAAGCATACATACTATTTTTAATTTTATCCTCTTTAGGTGTAAATTTTTTTACAAGCTTTAAGTATTCATTTTTTTCCATATTATCACAGTTATATTATGAGAAATTTAAGCAGCAATATACTCCTTTATTTTTTGTTTTCCTTTGCTTTCGATTCTAGATACTTTAACTTGACTTATTCCTAAAACCTCTGCTGTTTCCATTTGTGTTAAGTCTTCAAAATATCTTATTTTAATTACTTCTTGTTCTATAGGTTCTAACGTATTAAGTGAGTCTTCTATTAATATTCTATCATCTGGGTTTTGATATTCACCAATTGTATCAGCTATACTAAATGATTCTCCATTCATACTTTCATACTCAGCATCAATCCTTAACATACTACTAGTAAGCATTAAAACTTCACTAATCAAACTTTCATCATAATTAGTATATTTTGATATTTCTTCTATATTTGGTTCTCTATTTAATTTATCTAACAATTCTGATTTAGCAAGTTGAATATTTTTATATAGTTTTAAATATGCTTTATTTAATCTTATATCCATACTTTTATTAACTAGTTCATACATTTCGCCAAAAATATGCATATATGCAAAAGACATAAAATCAGAATTTAATTCAGGATTATATTTTCTTTTAGCTTTTATTAAACCAATTACTCCCGCTTGATATAAATCAGCTAGCTCAACATTATAAAATTTTTTAGCAATTTTATAAATAAGTGCTTCATATTTTTTAATCAGCTCTTCTTCATTCATGTTTATTCTCCTATATTTTTACCATTTTAAAAGCCGTAAGCTCATCATCAATTATTTTAAATTTTTCATCAAACCAAAGTTTTGATTTGCAAATTAAGCCTCTACCATGGTTATTTTTAACTTCATTTATAATGCTAGTAATTGCTAATCTTCCATAATTATCCATTACATCAAGTTTACTTAAATTAAACACAATATACTTAATTCCAAGCTGCCTAATTATATTAGACAAATAATTATTTAATGAATCATATGTATATACGGTAAGAAAACCTTTAAGTCTTACAAATAGTATTCCTTTGCGGTATTCTATATTAACTTTAAGCATATTTCATCTCCTCTATTTTTAATATAGGTATCTCTAACATACATTTAAACAGTTTCGACAAAACTAGATCATTTATTTTAGTATTTTTACAGCATTTTTGGCTCATTATAATAATCACCTCCTATTATTTAAGTTAACTAATTATTAACTATTTCCTTTTTTACTATCACTAATTGTTAATAAATATTTGAAACTTGTTTATAAGAACTTAAAAACGCCATTTGATAATATCTAAGTTTTAAAGGTATGGACAAAAAGTAAAAAATATATTATAATTTACTAAGCAAAAAGAACTTTTTTAATTATTATTTATAAACACATAAGGAGGATTTCAAATGAATAATACAGAAAAAGCTACTACTGTTTTTGCTTTAGGAGGACTTGGAGAAGTCGGTAAAAACATGTATGTTATTGAACATGATGATGAAATAATATTAATAGATGCGGGGGTAATGTTTCCCGAAAGTGAATTATTAGGTATTGATTATGTGATTCAAGATATAACATATCTTAAAAATCATCAAAATAAAATTCGTGCACTAATAATAACTCATGGACATGAAGATCATATTGGAGGAATAACTTTTTTGCTTCAAAATGTAAACATTCCTGAAATATATGCATCAAAAATTGCTTGTGATTTAATTAATAAAAAACTTATTGACCGTAATATGGATTATCAAAATCTAAAAGAATATAATAAAGATACTATTTTAAAGTTTAAACATTTTGAAGTATCCTTTGTAACAACAACGCACTCTATTCCAGATAGTTTTGCAATAGTGATTAAAACACCTAATGGAACAATATTTGAAACTGGAGACTTTAAATTTGATCTAACACCGATTGGACCAATAGCAGATATCCATAAAATGGCTAAACTTGGAATGAATGGTGTTAAATTATTACTTAGCGAAAGTACTAATTCATTAAGTCCTGGTTCTTCGGCATCAGAAAGTATTGTTGATGAAGCTTTAAGTGATGTGTTTTTAAGACATCAATCACGAATTATAATCGCAACATTTGCATCTAATATTTATCGTATTAAGCATATTGTAGAAACATGCCGTAAAAATAACCGTAAAATTGTCACATTTGGTCGATCAATGGATAATGCAAAAGAAATAGCTCTAAATAATAATTTAATAACTGATAAAACTATTTTTATTGATGCAAATGAAGCTAAAAATTATAAGAAAAATGAAATATGTATTTTGTGTACAGGTTCACAAGGTGAACCACTAGCTGCCTTATCTAGAATTGCAAATGGAACTCATAAACAAGTTACTCTTATGCCAGATGATATTATTGTATTTTCATCAAATCCAATTCCAGGCAATAGAGCTTCAATAAATCGTATTATTAATAAACTATATCTTAAAGGAGTAAAAGTTTATACAAATTCTGAATTATCTGATATTCATACATCAGGTCACGCAAAACAAGAAGAATTAAAATGGATGTTACGACTTATTAAACCAGAATATTTTATGCCAATTCATGGCGAATACAGAATGCTTAAAATGCATGCTGATTTAGCAATGGATTGTGATATCCCTAAAGAAAATATTTTTATCTGTCAAAATGGAGATACCATTGTACTTACTAAAGATGGAGCTCATAAAGGACATAAAGTTCAAGCTGGAGATATTTATGTTGATGGTTCAAGAATAGGCGATATTGGTTCTGTTGTTATTAAAGATCGTCAATTAATGAGCAAAGATGGAATATTAGTAACAATTATTAATATTAACCCTATAACAAAAGAATTATTAATAAAGCCAAATATTACAACTAGAGGATTTGTTTTAGTAAATGAAAATGCCGAATTAATATCAAAAATAGAAGATAAAGTTACAGAAATAATAACTAAAGTATTAAGAAATTCATATAGTTATATCGATTTAAAAAATCAAATCATCCTAGAACTTAGTCCATATATTAACGAACTTACTGGTCGTAGACCAATAATCTTACCAGTTATTATGGAAGTTAAAGAAAATATTAACCAATACTAAAAACTCATCATAAAATAAAATATGATGAGTTTTTTTGAAAATTTAAATCCAATTTTACAAGCCCTAATAGCTGGTTTAGGAACCTTTGGAATTACTGCTTTAGGTTCTGCATGCATATTTTTATTTAAAAAAATAAATAAAAATATTATGAATATTTTGCTTAGTCTATCTGCTGGAATTATGTTATCTTCATCATTTTTTTCTCTAATTAATCCAGCTTTAGAAAATGCTGAAAAATTAAACATTTGCCCATGGATAATATGCTCACTAGGAATAATTATGGGGTGCTTACTTTTATTTATATGTGATAAACTTTATACTAAAAAACACACTAATAAAAAAATTAATAATTTAATACTATCGATTACTCTTCATAACTTTCCTGAAGGCATGGCTGTAGGCATTGCCTTTGGTGCTGCTAAATATGGAATTGGTGAATCAACCGTTATAAGTGCTCTAATGCTTGCTATCGGTATTGGTATTCAAAACTTTCCTGAAGGATCAGCAATTAGTTTTCCATTATACAAAAATGGATACTCTAAATTTAAAGCATTTATAATAGGAGCATTATCTGCAATAGTTGAGCCAATTGCTGCTATTCTTGGAGCCCTCATAGTTGTTAAAGCTCAGCTTATTTTACCTATAATGCTTTCATTTGCTGCTGGAGCAATGCTTTATGTAACTGTGGTAGAACTAATTCCCGAAAGTATGGCAAGTGAAAAAAAAGAGCACATGGCTCTATACTTAGTAATTGGCTTTATTATAATGATGATGCTAGATGTTGCTCTTGGCTAATCGATTAAAGATGCTATTTTTTCTTTATATTCTAATATCTTCGATTCTAATTTATCATTTTGAGAGCGTAGCTCTTCTTTTTCTTTTTCGAGAGAGCGAATTGTATCGTTTAAATTTCTAATTTCATTTTGTAATTCTTTAGTTTCTTCAACTCTTCGATTATAGTGAACTGTATCTATGTTATCCTCTAATAATTTTAATGTTTTACTATTAGCAATTACAATAAAACGAGAATTATGATCAACAAGTGAACTATAAATCTTCTTTTCTTTTAAAGCCTTAATAATTAAATCAACATATTCAGATGGTTTTATTTCTTTTTTAGCATTAGATGTTAATACTATGATATTGTCATGTTCTTCTAAAAAGATTTCACTAGAGTACTTATAATTATATACTTCAATAATAATATCATTGTCCTTCATTGATTCATCTAAATGAGATGTATATCCTCCCAAGAAACTATTTATATACATTCCCTTTTTGTATGTAAAATTATAAGATTTTTTAGTTTCCTCTATTTGGGTTGGACTATCATCAATAAATTCATATTTAGACATTTCCATAGTTAGGATTCCAGCTGATATTCCACCACCTACCAGGCTAATTAAAAGAGTTATAATCATTCTTTTAGCATTATGTTTATGATTTAGAACAATGTTAGAAATAAATTCAATAATTAAAGATATTAACATAATAGCAAATATAAGTCCTAAGATTGCTCCGATAAATACTACACCTCTAAACATTAATCCAATACTAAATGCTAGAAAGCATGATAAGAAAACAATTAACATAACAAATGGAATAGCAAAGAAAATTAAAAATACTTTAATAAAAAACATAATTATTTTACCAATAATATCAAATAATCTAATCGATGATCCTGAATTACTAGTTTTAATTACTTTTGTTTGTACTTCTTCTTTTTCTTTTCCTTCAACTTCAACTACTTTTTCTGAAATAATAATTGCTTTCTTATCTAAAAATCCAATCTTAAATATATAAAAAAGGATAAAGATACTACCAAAACTATAAATAATATCAATTATAAATGAACTTATACCGCTAATAAATCTAGTAATAAAACCTTCTTTTATATAAGAAGCAGCATCTCTAATTATATTTTCAAGTTCCACAAATGGATAGTGCAATAAATGTAAGATGAGTAGTACTACTACCATGGTTAATAATACTTTTATAAACTCTTTAAAAGATATATTTGCAAAATAATTATAAGTTCTTTTTATATAATCAAGAATTAATTCAACTATATTTATTTTACTTTCCTTATTAAACTCTTCAACTTTTATTTCATCATTAGTTAGTTCTTCTAAAGTACAATTAAATATTTTACATATAGCAAGTAATTTATCCATTTCGGGATATGTTTGACCACTTTCCCATTTTGAAACTGACTGTCTTGTAACATCCAATTTATCAGCTAATTCTTCTTGAGATAATTTTTGCTCCTTTCGCAGTTTTAATAGTTTTTCACTAAAATTCATATTTTCACCTCTTGACCAAAATATATTATGAAACCAGGTTGCATTCCACCAAATTTAAGTTTATTTTTGTAACTTATTAGTTGCAATTTATTATTCTATTAAATTCTTTAGGTATTTTTATTTCTAATTTAATTAATTCAGCAGTAATAGGATGTTTAAATTCTAAATAATAAGCATGTAAATACATTCTATTAGATTTGATAAAACCATACTTTCGATCTCCAAGAATACTGTGACCTATATCTTGCATATGAACTCTAATTTGATTTTTTCTACCTGTTTTAATTTCTATGTCTAATAGAGAATAATTATTATTATGAAACAAAGGATTATATATTGTTTTAGCATACTTTCCACTTTTATCTCTAGTACTATAAGTTAATAAGGTTTTTGTCTCCTTTAAATATGACTGAACCACACCACCCTTTTCTACAATTCCATCTACTATCGCATAATATTTTCTTATAACATAATTCCAATTATTTTGCATTAAATCCTTAATTTTCTCACTTTTAGCAAAAATAACTAATCCAGATGTATCTTTATCTAAACGATTCACAATAAAAACTTTTTGATTTTTTTTATGAAGATAATCATATACTTCGGCATATAAATTATGTTCCTTATTTTTATTTGTAGCAATAGTTAATAATTTAGCTGGCTTATTAACAACTATTAAATATTTATCTTCAAATACAATGTCTAACTTTCTCATAAACTACTCATTTATCTATATTTATAAAGTTCTCGATTTATTCTATTTCTTAAAGCGACTAGTCTTTCCTTAGTACTCTTCATAGTAGGAAAAGCCTTAATTAATCTGCTATATAAAAATCCTTTTTTCATAAACTTTTCTCTAATTTTAACAATTTCTTCAGTAGAATCTTTTTCTATATTAGTAATACTATCACGATATTTATTAATTATAAAAAATGTAATTATATTATCTATTAAATACATAGCAAATAATAATATTGCGACTATTTTTAATATATCATAACTTATAAAAGATAATAAATATTTTATAAAAGGATTAACTATAAAAAATACCACTACTCCAAGCACGCCAAATGGAAGCATCGTATTTAAACATATTCTTCCGTTAATATTATATTTAACATCAGAGTAATCCCACCATCTAGTTTTAAACAGTTTTTCCATAACAAAACTAGTCATATATTCTAAAAATGAGCATATTAAAATAGCCATAAAAAACAGTAGTATAACACTTCTTTTATATGGACGTAAAAGAAGTAATATTAATATAGCCCCATATCCATATATTGGACATAATGGTCCAATTAAAAAACCTCTGTTAATAAATCTTTTCTTTTCCACAAATTTGACTATTACTTCCATAATCCACCCTATAAAAGAGTAAATTATAAACAACAAAAAAATTCTATATAAGTTTTCCATAAAAGCCCCTTTCTAGAATAAAATAACTGTACAAAGTACAGCTAATTTATAAATTTAGCATCTACATAATAAATAGGACGCCCTTCTTTAAAATATTGTTTTTCAAAATCTGTCATAACATTATCAATTGGATTTTCATCATTATGTAAATCCAAACTAACTCTCTCAAAAACATACCAATAATTAGATAGTGTTTCAAGTGAATAAGCAAAAAACCCTTTATTATCTGTCTTTAAAATAATATGTTTATTTTTCTTAAAAATTCTATCATACATTTTTAAATAACTTTCATGCGTAAATCTCTTCTTCTCATCTATTCTTTTAGGCCAAGGTTCAGAAAAAGTTAAATAGACAGTATCAATTTCTTTACCAAAAAAATCAGTTATATTTTTAGCATCAGCTACAATTAATTTTAAATTACTTATTTTACTATCTCCAATTTTTTGAATAGCAGTAGCCATTTGATTTTCATTTATCTCTAATCCGATAAAGTTCATATTTGGATATTTTTTAGACATATTAATAATAAAATCTCCACGTCCCATGCCAAGCTCTAAACATATAGGATTCTTATTGCCAAATAAATCATTCCATTTATTCTTATATTTAGCAGGATTATTAACTATTAAAGAGCTTTTTTCAATTATGCGGTCAGCATCCTTTACTTTATTATATTCCATAATAACCTCTTTCTTTTCATATTATATCAATAACTAATAATAAAAGCTATCTATTATTAAATTCTAAAAAGCATACACATTCAACATGTTTTGTTTTAGGAAACATATTTAAAATATAAATTTTTTTAACTAAATATTTTTCTTTTAAAATGTTTAAATCTCTAGCTAGAGTCATTGGATTACAAGACATATAAATAATACTTTTAGAATTGAATTTTAAAATGTTATTTATAGTTTTATTATTTAGACCACTTCTTGGAGGATCAACTATTATACAATCAATTTTATCTTCTATTTTACTTATTTTAGACGAGTCTCCTAACATGTATAAATTATTTTGTTTATTAATTTCACTATTTTTAATGGCATCAGTTATAGCTTCTGGAACAATTTCTATTCCATATAACTTATCTTTATTTAGTGCAATACCAAGCGTTCCTACTCCGCAATATAAATCTACTACAGTTTTATATTTGTCTTTACTAATTAAATCAAAAACTTTAGATAATATATTTAAATTTATTTGAAAAAAAGAATTAATATTGACTTTAAATAAGTATTTACCAACTTTTTCGATATAATAATCTTCTCCATAAATTAATTTGTTATT
>CACXEC010000069.1 GCA_902766545.1 uncultured Erysipelotrichaceae bacterium
ATATCAGCCTAAATCAGAATTTTTTTCTGTAGTAAAGGATTTATTGGAGCCATACTTAAGATTAAAGAACTTTATTGAAAGCCGAAAAAGGTATGATGCCATTATTACTTATCGTGATATTTTAGATTTATTAGATACGGAAACTATGGGAAAAAGAAAAGGAAAAGCTCTTGAAGAAGAATGTCAAAAAAGATATGTATACCCTTATGATACAGTAAAACAATATAATAGAAGGATGAAAGAAAAAAAGTATAAGAAAATAGACAAATTAGATGTTCGTAAATCGCATCATAAACCATATTTATCTGCTACTTGTAAAATCTTTTATGATTATTTTCATGATATGATGATAGATTTTTATAATAAAACTGGATATATATATGCCCCATTTAATGAAGATATAGATTTTTATCAATTTGGTAAGATTGGTATCATATCATATAAATATGATTCTGATTTAAGTATGTCAATTAAGGGATTTGATCCTAAACATTTTGAATTTTGGGCACTACTTTTTAGTGGCAATAAAATATCTATAAATACATTTCAATTAAAAAAAATTATAGATTTTGACGGAGAACTATTATTTGCACCAAAAGGTTATGTGGAAGAAGCTTTTATAAAGTATTTAATGAATTCACTTGGTGAGAGGGAATATTCGCGTGAGTTTATTAGCCTTTTAGAAAGTATAGGTATTGATGCTGATTATTGTTATTCCCATGGACTTACAACTTATGATGGTAAAATTTATTTTAAAGATCCTAAAAATATTGATAATTATACTGTAAGGGATATTGATCAATATCCGACACTTAAGGCTTTAAAAGAAAAAGATGATGAAGAACGAGAAAAATATATCAAAAAAATTATTGCAACTTATAAAGGAAAATATAAAGAAAAAGAAGAAGAGATATCATCAAAAGAAAGAAGAAAAGGTAATCCTAAGGCTTGGTTAGACTAATATTATTTTAACATTTATCCATACTAATAATGGGTGAGTAGTTTGAAAGGTTATAATTTAGATAATAGTTTTAAAGAAAAAGTGATTAATCAATTTAATAATGAATATGGTATATCATTTATTGAATCTAGAAATAAAAATGATGTTGAAAGATTAAAAAACTACAACGAAAAAAAATATAAATATACAGATTGTATAAATAGTAAGTTGAAATAAAAGTATTTCAGCTTTTATTTTGCTTGAAAAGTCTTTAATCGTTTAATATAATATTGTTGGTGATGTGAAAGTGAAAATATTAAGTGTTAATGCTGGTTCATCTTCATTAAAGTTTACTTTATTTGAAATGCCAGAAGAAAAAGAACTAATTAGTGGAGTGTTTGAAAAAATTGGACTTAAAGATTCTTTTTATACGATCAAATTTGATGGTGAAAAAATAAAAAAAGAAGTTTCTTTGCCAAGCCATAATGAAGCTTTTGAATTATTAATGAAAGAACTTGTTGATAATAAGATTATTGATGATTATGCTGAGATTAAAGGTGTAGGTCATAGAGTTGCTCAAGGTGGAGCCTACTTTGATAAAAGTGTCTTAGCTACTGATGAGAATATTGATATAGTTAGTAAATTATCGCAAATAGCACCTCTTCATAATCCTGCTGCTGTAATTGGAATTAAAGCAGCTAAAAAAGTTATACCAGATGCTACTCAAACTTTAGTATTTGATACGTCTTTTCATCAAACTATTGATGAGGTAAATTACATGTATGCAGTTCCTTATGAGTGGTATACTAAATTAAATGTTAGAAAATATGGTTTTCATGGAACTAGTCATAAATATGTAAGTATGAAAGCTAATGAAATATTAGGTAGAAATGATACTAAACTTATTACTTGCCATATTGGTAATGGAGCAAGTATTTCGGCTGTTTTAAATGGTAAATGTATTGATACTTCTATGGGACTTACTCCTAATGCTGGTTTAATGATGGGATCAAGGTGTGGTGATATAGATGCATCTATAGTGTCTTATGTAGCTGAATGTGAAAATTTAACTGCTTCAGAGGTTAATACGAAACTAAATAAAGAATCTGGATTACTTGGCATAAGTGGTGTTTCATCTGATTCAAGAGACATTGAAGAGGGTATTAATAATGGCGATGAAAGATGCATTTTAGCGCAAAAAATGTATGTTAAGAGAATTGTTGATTATATAGCTTCTTATTATGTTGAACTTGGTGGATGTGATGCTATTATTTTTACAGCCGGTGTGGGTGAAAATTCAATTTCAACTAGAAAACAAATCTTAGATAAATTATCTGTTTTAGGTGTAAAAATTGATGAGGAAAGAAATAATATAAGAGGAAAAGAAACTTTAATAACTGCTGATAACTCTAAAATACCAGCGTATATTATTCCAACTAATGAAGAATTAATGATAGCTACAGATACTTATAACTTAACTAAATAGTTAGGAATTATATGGAAAAAAAGATATATAAAAAAATCCAAAAATATAATACTATTGTTATTGCCAGACATATTGGACCAGATCCTGATGCAGTAGCGTCTCAAAT
Organism: uncultured Erysipelotrichaceae bacterium; assembly: GCA_902766545.1. GTDB lineage: Bacteria > Bacillota_I > Bacilli_A > RF39 > UBA660 > CAG-533. The sequence goes on from CACXEC010000069.1 coordinate 2,533, forward strand.
TGCTCTTAGAGATTCAATTAGAAAAACATTTCCTAATAAAAATGTTTATGCAGTTGGAGCATCTGTTTCAAGGTTCAAACCAATTGGTCAATTAGACCGAAATAATATTGATGTAAGTGATGCTTTATTAATAGTTTTAGATGTTCCTAATATAGCAAGAATTGATGGAGTAAATTTTACTGATTTTAAAGAAGTAATTAAAATTGATCATCATCCATTTGTAGATAAAATGGGAGCTTTAGAAATAATTAGAGAAGATGCTTCTTCAACTTGTGAAATTATTGCTGATTTAATATTAAATACTAAACTTATAATGGATGAAGAAGTTGCTTCAAGTTTATTTATTGGGATTGCTTCCGATAGTGATAGATTTTTACTTCCAACTACAACTGGTAAGACTTTAAGTATAGCATCTAAATTATTAAATGATTATCATTTAGATTTAAAAAAGATATATAATATTTTGTATGAACGACCGTTTGATGAGTTTAAATTTCAAGCTTATATTACATTGAATATGACTATAACTGAAAATGGTTTTGGTTATTTGAAAATAGATAATGAAAAGGTTAAAGAATATGGAGTAGATTCATCTACTGCTTCTATTTTAGTAAATAATTTTAATTTTATTAAAGGTTTAATTGCATGGGCATTTGTTTCATATGATGAAAAGCAAGAATTATATAAAGTAAATATCCGTTCACGCGGACCGATTATAAATGATATTGCATCTAAATATAATGGTGGCGGACATAAATATGCATCTGGTGCCAGAATAAAAAATGCTAGTGATGTAGATGTTTTATTTAGTGAACTTGATGATGCATGTCAAAAATATAATGAAGAATTACTAGGAAATATGGATTCCTAGTTTTTTTAATCTTGAAAACTATTTAATAATATTATATACTTTTATAAGAGGATAGAGGATCATTTATGGTTGAATTTATTAATAAAGTAAAATCAAATAAAACTGCAATGTATTTTTTAGTTGTATCTATAATGGTTTTGTTTTGTGTAACATTAAATTATACTTTCAGTGCCTTTACTGCTAGTAAAGAAGGTAATGTTGCCAGTATTACAGTTGGTTCTTTAAGCTATGATACTGAGGTTGATGGTACAGCCGGAAGTATAATTACAGCAACTAATAATACTATTACTAAAACTGATATTACCTTAATTTCTAATAATAGCTTTGATACTAATTATGAACTAACTTATGATATTTGTACAACATCTAATTGTTCATCAACGGTTAATTCAGTTTCAGGTTTAAAAGTAGAATATTCATCTCTAACTGAAAATGGTGTTTCTGGGACTATAACAAGCTCTGGTAATAAAGTAATTAGATTAGTTATAACTAATCCAACAAATGCTACATATTATATTCGAATTGGGATAAATGCTGGATTTAGTCATAATGCTTTATTAAAAGTAAACCAAATAAATCAAGAGTATAGTGAAGATGATTTAGTTGTATATACTTATATTGATAATGTGGCATCTACTACCTTTCCAAGTAGCAGAAGTTATAATGCTTCAGTATCATGCCATGGACCATTAGGTGAAAGTGTTAGTGCAATTGGCAAACTTTCTTGGGATAAAACAAATAGTAAATGGCTTTTAAACGTTTCAAATATTGATAGTACCGAAACAAAATGCGATGTTAATTTTACGACTAAACCAGTTAAGAATTGTACTTATAATGGTGAACTTACTCAAGGAGCTGAGTATGTTGACGGGCAATATACATACAGATATCTTCAATATAGTGATGAGGGTTCTTGGGATGATTTAGCACAGTACGAAGAAGAGGGTTGGGGAGTTTCTTTAACAGATTCTTTAACGGGAGGATATTCAACTACTCCAGTAACTTCTCAGTTATGTACGACAATTAATAATAAACCTATTATAACCATGGATTCTATGTTTTGGGGAAGTAAAGCCACTAGTATTGATTTAAGCAGTTTTGACACATCTCATGTTGAAAGCATGCATGAAATGTTTATGGAAACGACTAATGTTACTATACTGGATTTAACGTCATTTGATACATCTAATGTAACTGAGATGTGGGGAATGTTTGTTGGAAGTGCAGCTACTACATTAGATTTAAGCTCTTTTGATACATCAAATGTAACAAGTATGTCTGGAATGTTTGCTAGTAGTGCGGCTACAAATTTAGATTTGAGTAATTTTGATACATCAAGTGTAACAAATATGTCAAATATGTTTTGGCAAAGTGCAGCTACTACATTAAATTTAAATTCATTTGATACATCAAATGTAACTAATATGTCTGGTATGTTTTCTAATAGTGCGGCAACCACTTTGGATTTAAGTTCATTTGATACATCAAGTTTAACAGATATGCGAACTATGTTTACCAATTGTGCTGCTACAATCGGATATGCTAGAGAAGATATTGATGCTAGAAGATTTAATAATTATGCGTTGTCTATGCCTAATGGTGGAGATCCAAATAATGGATTACCTGATACACTTAAATTTATAGTTAAGTAAGCTCAATTTTGAGCTTTTTTTTATTTATAATTGATTTAATTTTGTATAAACGTTAAAATATATTTAAAGAAGGTGTTAATATGCAAAAGTTAAGTTTACTTCCAGCTGATTCTTATATTGTTGTTAATAAAAGCATATTAACTGAAGTTGATAAAAGAAACTTAATAAATCTTTATGAACCGATTGTAGGACCGCTTCCTATTAGTTTATATTTAACTTTATGGAGTGATTTAGATAAAAGTGAAACTATGAGTAAAGATTTTACTCATCATCACTTAATGACTTTTTTAAAAACTAAATTAGAATCTATAAAGGAAGCTAGAGAAGCTTTAGAAGCGGTGGGGCTACTTCGAACATATATCAAAAAGGATGCTGATATTAACCATTATATTTATGAATTATATTCTCCTATAAGTGCGTATGAATTTTTTAATCATCCAATATTTAATATTGTTTTATATAATAATATTGGTGAAGGGGAATATAATAATTTGATTAAATTTTATAAGAAGCCATCTTTTAAGTATGATGATTTTGAAGAGGTCAGTAGTAAGCTTAATGATACTTTTAAATCGAGTGTTGGCAATATTTTTAATAATGAAGATATTAAAGATAAAAATGCTTTAAAAGTTCAAATTGATTCTTTAATTGATTTTGATATGTTAATGGAAAGCATTCCAAATAGTGTTTTAAGTTCTAAAGCTTTAAATAAAAGAATGAGGGAACTAATTAATTCTTTAGCGTTTATCTATAATTTAGATACTTTAAAATTGTCTGAGATAATTAGACTTACTATTGATGAGAATGGAATGATTAATAAGGATTTGCTTGTTAAAGAAGTTAGAAAGTATTATGAATATAATAATGGAGGTAGTCTTCCAACTTTAATATATCGTACGCAACCAGATTATTTGAAAGCTCCAGAAGGTAATATATCTAATAAAGGTAAAATGATATATATTTTTGAAAATACTTCTCCATATGATTTTTTAAAGAGTAAATATAAAAATAATAATCCAACTAGTAGAGATTTAAAATTACTTGAATATTTAGCCATAGATTTAGGAATGACTCCTGCGGTTATTAATGTTTTAATAGATTATGTTCTTAGAATTAATAATAATAAACTAGTTAAAGCTTTTGTAGAAACTATTGCTGGACAGTGGACTAGAATGGGAATAAAAACTGCCTCATCAGCTATGGCAGAAGCCGAAAAAGAGTATAAGAAAAGACCTAAAAAAGAACAAATTAAAGAAGAAAAATTACCAGTATGGTTTAATAAAGATAATAAAAGTGATAGTATTTCTTTAGAAGAAAAGGAAGAATTAGAATCTTTATTAAAGGAGTTTAAATAATGGATGAAGAATTAAAAAAATATCAAAAAAAAGATTTAGATAGTGAATTGAAAAAAGCTTATAGTGTAGCTTTAAAAGATGATAATTTTAAAAAGCTTTTAAATACTTTAAAAATCAAAGATAATATAGCTTATAAATATACATCTAAATTAGAACGAACAGTTAATGAGCTTAATAATTGTGCCGGATGTAAGAGCCTTCTTGCTTGTAAAAATCCATCATGTGGTATGGTATTTTATCCAAGTTTGAATAATGAAGAATTAGAGTTTAATTATGTTGCTTGTAAATATTTAAAAAAGCATTTAAAAGAAAAAGAAGAAATTAAATCTAAATTTTTTGAAATGCCTTATGAAATAAAAACTGCTAAAATGAGTGAAATTATTGTTGAAAAAAATAGAGCTAGTATAATTAAATATTTAAAAAAGTTTTATGATAGTTATAAAAAAGGAGATCATCCTAAGGGGTTATTTTTACATGGCTCATTTGGTAGTGGTAAAACTTATATGATAAGTGCACTTTTAAATGAACTATCTAAAGATGGTTATAGTGCGGTAATAGTTTATTATCCCGAACTACTTAGAAGTTTAAAAGAAAGTTTTAGTGGAGAAGACTTTGCAGATAGAATAGATGAGATTAAAAATGCTGACTTACTTCTTTTAGATGATGTAGGAGCTGAAGCAGTATCTTCTTGGAATAGAGATGAAATATTAGGCACTATTATGCAACATAGAATGGATAATAAAAAAAGTACATTTATAACATCTAATTTAAATATAGATGAATTAGAAAATCATTTTATTATTAATAATAAAACTGAAGAAAAAATAAAATCTAGAAGAATTATGGAACGAATAAAATTCTTGATGGAAGATTTAGAACTTATCGGAGAAAACAAGAGAAAATAATCTCTTTTTTTTTAATATAATTGATATTTATAAATTGAGATGATATTATTAATTTATAATATAGAAAATAATAGAGGTGCCTTATATGAAGAATAATAAATATTTATTACTTGTACTTAGTATTGTAATACTTTTTTGTGCGACTGGGTGTACTAAAGCTTTACCAATTAATGACTATGTAGAATATGATGTAGTTAAGCAGGTTTTGATACTAAAACAGGCAATCGATACAAAAAACGATGGATACTATGCATTACAATTGAATCTTGATAGATATCCTGGTGGGTATTATGATCAAGATGGAGTTCCCAAAGCTTATAATGTGATAGTTTGGGAGGATGATTGGAAGAAAAGTAAATTCCAAAAAGGTCAAACATCAGAGCAAGTTGATCTTGTTCCGGGAGCATATAGTGCTGGAGGGTATGGATTTACAAATAAAGCCCATACGGATGGTGATGAAATTAAATTTAAGGACTACTTATTAGTAAAAAATTATGATGATGGAATATGCAAAAAAGGTGGAACAAATTATGGTTGGTGTTTAGCAAGTGGCTGCAATTATCACTCTCAAGACGGTTGTAAGGCATATAGTCTAACAGTAAATGTAGAGTTTAATAATGATGGTAAAACCTACTCTATTATAGGACAAGATTATAAAAAAAATTATAAATTACCTTCTACTAATCCCCAAAAAAATGGCTATACTTTTTCTGGATGGTATACTGCTAAAGAAGGTGGTAATAAGGTTACTACTCAAACAAAAGTTACTGATGGTCACGAGCATACTTTATATGCTCATTGGGATTATGTTCCAGAAAAAGCAACTGAAGCTGGTTGCTATGCTTGCGCACAAGATCAAGAAACAACATTTCAGGGAATTGATGGCGCTAATTATAAAACTAGGTATCTATACATAAAGAAAGGTGCTGGAATTCCACAAAATTGTCAACTTTCTTTTGCCAATTATGTTCAATATTCCCCAAGAAATGATGCAGATGATGAAAAATATTGTGTTGAAAATAGTAAATCATTAATTCTATATGGAAATGCTTTCGGCAAGTTTTCTGATGGTAAGCGAATAAAAAGGTTGTTATGCTCTAATGGTAGTTGTAAAAGTAAACTTATTTCTAGTTTAATAACTCCTACGAGTGATGAATATAAGTTTAATGGTTTTAAAAAAGCCCAAAATGATCCTGATACTGAATGTTTTGGAGCAAAAGGAACTGACACAATTAATTTTAAAAATTATGATAAGTTATATGTTTGCTGGACGAAGGGGGATAATCAAGATCCTGGAACAAATCCGGGTACAAACCCTGGAACAAACCCAGGTACAAATCCAGGAACAAACCCAGGTACAAATCCAGGAACGAATCCTGGCACAAACCCTGGAACGAATCCAGGAACACCCCATGAAGAAACTACGACTCAATCAAGTGAGAATGGAGATAGGGATGCCGAGGTAGTAATAATAGAGGAAGATCCAAAAAGTGATGAGGTAAATGCAAATAGATATGCTAAAGATGGA
>CACXEC010000070.1 GCA_902766545.1 uncultured Erysipelotrichaceae bacterium
TAAAGTATTGTTGGAACAAAAAAATATATTAAAAATAAGATAAAAATAATCATAGTGATTATAGTAATTTCACATTTTGGTTTAGTCAATAACTTTCCAGATTTGTATTTAATATAATCTATAAAATATATTGATAAATCTATTATTACAAATGATATAATACCAGCACCTATTCCATTAGTTATAGAATAAGATAGTAACATCACAATTATCGTAATAAACGAAGGCACAGCATTTTTAATGTTTGTGAAATCAACATCAACTATATTTTTAATCATTAATGCTCCAACATAAATTAAAGCAGATGATGCAGCGGCTGGTGGTATAAACGCAAATAATGGCAATAAAAATATAGATAAAAGAAACAATAGGGAAGTAGTAATAGCCGTTAACCCTGTTTTTCCACCTGCAGCTACGCCAATGCCACTTTCGACAAATGTAGTTACCGTGCTAGCACCAAGTAAAGAACCGACAATAGTTGCAGTACTATCTGCATACATAGTTTTTCCATAATTAATAGGTTTATCATTATTATCCATTAAACCAGCATTTTTACAACAGCCAATAACAGTTCCCATAGTATCAAACATATCGACCATACAGAAAGATATAATAATCATTATTACAGTTAATAAAGAGCCGTATGGAATACTAAAACCACCATTAAATAATGATAAAAAAACATCGTTATTATTAAAAAAATTGCCAATATTCTGTCCAATATTCCAACTTATTCCAGGAGTTTTTCCAAGTAAAATATTTACGTCTGCTACCCCTAAAAATATTGAAAGAATTGTAGATAAAACAATCCCAATTATAACAGATCCCTTAACCTTATAATGAGATAGTACTGTAATAACAAATAATCCAAATAAAGCAACTATAGCCATACAAGCATCTCCACCTAAAGACCATGAATTTGGATTATTAAATTCTACCAACTGTAATAAAGTATATTTATTATCAACAATAATATGAGCATTTTGAAGTCCAATAAAAGCGATAAACATTCCAATTCCAACCGAGATACTTGTTCTAATCGGCTTAGGAACTCCATCAAATGTTTTTTCCCTTAAAGATATTACATAACCATCTTTTGTTTTAGAGTATGGTATAAATGAAAGAAATAAAAATATAACTCCGCTTACAAAAACAAAAGACATCGCATTTCCATAAGAAAAAGCAAAACCCATACCTCCACCAATTATCGTACCTACAAGAGCATTAAGACCCATACCAGGAGCTTGAGCAAGGGGCATATTAGCAAGAATCCCCATTAAAAAAGTCCCAATAAATGCACCTAAAGCGGTTGCAATAAATACACTTGTAAATCTTGTATCATTAATTCCATCCAATAAAATATTATTAGGATTTACTACCAATATATATGCCATAGCTAAAAAAGTAGTTAAACCAGCAAACATTTCAACTTTAAAAGATGAATTTCTTCTAGTAATTAAAAAAAATTCATCAATTTTCTTTCTCATATAACCTCCATATCCATATATTATATTATGTCATTTTTAAAGTAAAAAGGCAATGAAGAATTATATTCTATTTTTATAATATTTGTGATATATTATTCTTAGGAGGATGATATGGACATATTTATATCAATTGCCATTGGAGCAATAGCGGGATGGCTAGCTAGTTTAATTACAAATTCAAAAAGTGGTTTAATCAAAAATATTATTTTAGGTTTAGTTGGTGGATTTGTAGGTAAATTTGTATGTGGTTTATTGCATATATCTTTTGCCGGATATTTAGGAACTATTATCGTTTCTGCAATTGGGGCTTGTATTGTAATATTCATTGTAAATAAAATATTTAAATAAAAATAATAACCCGGGTTATTATTTTTTTATTTCTTCGTTAAATTTGTTTAGATTACTCTCATAAACATTATTTTTAGGATGATAAAATTTTTGCTCTTTAATCTTATCTGGCAAATATTGTTGTTTAACATACGAATTTTTATAATTATGAGGATATAAGTAATCCTTACTATTAGTTATTAAATGCTTAGGGACTTTACCAGTATCACCTTTTCTAATAGTATTTAAAGCAGAATCAATTGCTAAATAAGCAGAATTACTTTTAGGTGATAAAGCCATCTCTATGACAATTTCAGATAGAGGAATTACACACTCTGGATATCCTAAACGATTGGCAGCATTAATTGCCGCATCAACTTTTGGCCCAATACTAGGATTAGCAAGACCAATATCTTCATAAGCAATAACAGAAAGTCTTCTTTCAATAATATCTAATTCTCCGCCTTCTAACAAAACTCCCAAATAATAAACTGCCGCATCGGCATCACTACCTCTAATAGATTTTTGAAGCGCACTTATTGAATCATAATAATTAGAATCATTTTTATCAATATATACAATAGGTTTTGCATTAATCGTTTTTAAAGTATCTACTGTGATTTCATGATTAGATGCACTATAATAAGACATTTCTAATAAATTTAAAGCACTTCTAATATCTCCATTAGATAAAGAAGCAATCATATCAAGAACCTCTTTACTAACATTAATGTTTTCTAAGTATTCTAATGCTTTTTCTAAACTTTTTAATATATCTTTCTTCTTAGCAGTTTTAACTTCAAATATCTGACATCTACTTCTAATAGCAGGATTAATTGAATGATAAGGATTAGAAGTAGTTAAACCAATCATTATTATTTGACCACTTTCTAAATAGGGAAGAAGTATATCTTGTTTATCTTTATTCATTCGATGTATTTCATCTATAATTAAAACCATTTCACCATAAAGTTTAGATTCACTAATAACAACATCAAAGTCTTCTTTTTTATTAATAACAGCATTTAAAAAACGATATTTAATTCCTAGCTCGTTTACAATTGCATTAGCAATAGAAGTTTTGCCAGTCCCAGGGGGACCATATAATATTATTGAAAATAATACTTTATTATTAATTAAATTAGTTAAAATTTTACCTTTGCCAATTAAATGATCTTGGCCATAAACATCTGATAACTTAGTAGGTCTTAATTTATTAGCTAAAAGTTCCATTTATTTCACCTAAAAAATATTATATATTAAATTTGCTTAATTTTAAAGATAAATGTTATAATTATAGTGGTGATAATATGGATAATAAACTAATAGAAGATTATGAAAAATATTTATCATTAGAAAGAAATTATAGTCCAAATACAGTTAAAGCATATCTAAACGATATTAATAATTTTAATATATTTATAAAAAAAGATTTATTAAATATAAGTCCAATGGATATTCATAATTATCTAAAACACATAAGTAACTTATCGGCAAAAACGATATCTCATAATTTAAGTTCTCTTAAAAACTTTTATAATTATTTACAAAAAAATGAATTAATCAATTATAATCCAACTGATGAAATAGATAGGCCTAAAATAGAACAAAAAATACCCGAGTTTTTATCTTTAGAAGAAGTTTCAAATCTTTTAAATATACCCGTTGAAAATGAGTACAATGCTAGAGATAAAGCTATTTTAGAATTATTATATTCTTCAGGAATAAGAATAAGCGAATTAACTAATCTAGAAATGGCTAATATCGATTTAGAGGAATGTTTAATTAGAGTAATGGGGAAAGGAAGTAAAGAAAGAATTATCCCTCTTGGAGATTATGCCATTGATGCTCTAAAAAACTATATTATTAATTATAGACATATTTTAAATAAAAAAAATACTACCTACATTTTTCTAAATAATCAAGGTGGCAAATTATCTAGACAATTTATATTTAAAACAATTAAAAAATATGCTTTAAAAAAAGGTATAAGGAAAAACATTTCACCTCATACCTTAAGACATACATTTGCAACACATTTATTAAAAAATGGTGCAGATTTAAGAATTATTCAAGAACTTCTAGGACATGAAAATCTTTCAACAACTCAAATTTATACTCATTTAACGAATGATAAATTAAAATCTGATTATGAAGAATTTTTTCCTAGAAACTAACAATAATTAGTTATTTCTTTCTTGTTTTCTTGAATTAGAGTTTTCTTGATTGTTACTGCGATTATTATTTCTATTATTTTTGTTACTTCTGTTGTTGCTATTTTGTTTTTCATTTCTCTTATTCATAATTTACCTCCCACTATTATTATGGCTAGTAAACTTTTTTTAATCCCAAATAATATTGGAAATAACTGGTTTAAATATTCATAATGTTAAAAATCTTTGCGTAATTTATAAATATCTTTGGTAGATTTATATAGCTATAATAATTATAATTTAATTGAAAGGAGTAAAACGATGTTAAATAAAAACATATATAAGTTTAGAAAAGAAAGAGGAATATCACAAGAATTATTAGCTGAAAAAGTAAAAGTATCAAGACAAACTATATCAAATTGGGAACAAAAAGAGACATCACCTAATCCTGAACAACTTATTTTACTAGCTGAAATATTTAATATTAGTGTGGATGAATTAGTGGGCCATAAAAGTAATACTATAATGCAAAATACAGGTAAAAAAGACAATATTTTAGGCTTATTAGTTATAATATTTGCAACAGCCATGATAATATCAATAATTTTATTATTTAAAGAAAAAGATAAAAATACTTATAAACTTCAGCTAACAACTAAAAGAGCTTCTACAATTGCAACTAGTAAATCAAAAAAGAATAATACTTTCATAAGAACATACGAAATATTATCTTTGGAAAAAGTTATATGTGATAAAGATATAACTGGATGTGATGATACAACATACAAAGTTACTTTAAAGCAATGTAATAAAGAAACAAAAGAATTAGAAATATCAAATTCTATAGAGTTTAAAAAGCTCGAAAAAGGGAAGACTTACGAATTTATTTTTGAACCATTATTAGGAGAAGTCTACTATGAAGATAATATTACAAATATATTTGCATTTAATAAAGTAGATAGTATTAATGAAACTAAAAATAAGTGTAATAAACAAATTCAAGATCCAATAAAGACTCGTTAATAAGTCTTTTTTTAATTAAATATAATCTAATACATATAATTTATTATGAATAATAATATATTAGCATTATTAATTAGTTTTATAGCCGGTTTATCGACAACATTAGGTTCAATTTTCATATGGATTAAACCTAAAAGTATAAATAATTTTATTGGAACGTCTTTATCATTTTCAGGAACAATAATGATTCTTATTTCATTAACAGAATTATTACCAGAAGGATTCTTTTATATAAAATATAAATATAACATAATTTATGCCATTTTAAGCCTAATAATAATATTTTTAATTGCTAGACTACTAAATATATTAATTAATAAAAAAATCAAAAATAAAGCCTCTAAAAATGTTAATTTATATCGTATAGGAGTTTTATCAATGATAGCATTAATGATTCATAACTTACCTGAAGGAATATTAACTTACGTATCATCAAAAGTAGATTTAAAGTTAGGTATTAAATTAGCATTAGCAATAATGCTTCATAATGTACCAGAAGGAATAGCTATAGCAGTTCCAATATACTATTCAACAAATTCAAAAAAGAGGGGAGTAGAAGGAGCATTTATAAGTGGATTATCTGAGCCTCTTGGAGCAATACTAGCTGCTTTACTCCTATCAAAATATTTAACAAATACCTTAGTAAGTATCATCTTATTATTCGTAGCAAGTATTATGATAAATATTAGCATAAATGATATATTCGAAGAGGCAAATAAATATCCCAGAAGATCTATAATATTAGGAATCATTTTAGGAGTAATAACAACACTAACATTAAATTTCTTTTTTTAGATTATTTATTTCATTAATAATTCTATTTAAAACATAATCTTTCTCATTAGGATATTTAGTATAAAAAGTAATAAGCTTAATACCAGCACTCTCACAAATACTTTTAACCTTAATATCTCTAGCTTTGCGATTACTATAACTATGACTTTCATCATTTAACTCAATAAGTAACAAAAGATTTTGATAATCTTTATCAAATATTGCAAAATCAACGTTTCTAAATAATTCATTGTAAAATCTAGAACCATCATTTTTATCAATAATAGAAGCTAAATTAATTTGAGGATGAACCTTATAATTACCAGTTTTTTCCAAATTAAGCAAAATTTGATAAAATTTTCTTTCATTATAAGTCATAAATTTTTTTAAAATATATGGCGATTTAGTAACATTGTTATTCGTTTCTTTAGAATCTGAATTATTAATTAAAGTATCTTCTTTTTTTCCTTTACGTAATATTATAATAAATCCTATAACAAATAATATAAGAATAAAATTAAAAAATAGCAATACATTATATTGATCCATAAAAATCCCACCTAAAATCCCCTATCAATTAAATAGTGTAGGGGTTTATTATAAATATAGTATATCATAATAATTATAAATTTGAATTAAAAATGAGTAATCATATTGAAGAGTATAATTAAAATATAAATAATTAACAATAAAAATATTATTAAGTAGTTAGTAAATTAAATAAAAAGAGAATAATCTAAAAAAGAAAGACCACCAGCCGCAAAATATTAATTGGTTAACATAATATATATTATAGGTAGTTTTATTTTTCTTTAAAAAGATTAATAACTAATAACATTTAATATAATTAAAATTAATAATATTATAACTAAATTTAAACTATTTAATGTTATATCCCATTAATTATTTCTTAAAACCGCATTTCCTTTATTTATAACTTTATAATTATTTACTTTATAATTATACTTAATTGTTTAACTAATCCCCTACATAAAAAATTAAAAATAGGGGGATAATCACAAAAAAAGCGTATTTACTGGAACTATAAAAATATGCAAAAAATATGTTTATTAATATATCTATTTTAATATATTTTTCTTATATTTTAAAAAAATATTAACCAAGATTTCTAAAAAATTATTAATTAAGCAGTTTAATAATATATAAATTATCATATTACAGAATGCATTCTTAACCTAACCCCACTACTCTACTGCTAGGGGAGACTAAATGAAAAAAAGAAGCCTAAGCTCCTCTAATTTCTATTTCTGCAATTTTTTCCAATACTTCAGCAGCATTAGAAGGATTTATCTCTGTATATCCAAGCTCTCTTAACGCTTGTGCTTGAATTGAAAACAATTCTTGTGTTCTAGATAGCTTTTCTTCATTTCTAGACTCTATTTCTTCTACAAATCGTTTATGTCTTTCAATTACCTTACTCTTTGATGCTGTTCCACTATAATACAAACTATAAGCAGAATATATAATGCCTTCAAAAATAAATTGTTTATCTTCATTAAACTTAAAACTATTTGGATTAGTAAAACCATAATACTTACTTATATAGGCTAATAAATATCTTATTTCTGGAATATTATCAATAGATTGAAGCAAATGATGCAAATATAGTAAAGAATAGTAATTTTCTTCATGATTATTTGTCTCAATTAATTTATCTTTAAGCAAGAATGTAATATCAGATAATAATTGTTGTTCTTCTTTCTTTAATCCTTTTAAATCTAAAAACTGTCCCTGATTATTTTCCTTTAATCCCTTACTTAAACGTTCCTCAATGGCTTCTAAATAATCAGTGGTAACTTTTATATTCTTAATAGTATCTTCATCACCATCTTCAATATCTAATAGCTTTAATAGAGAAATCTTTTTTTCTTTTGGCCATTTAGACAAACTTGGAAGTTCTAAATAATTATAGACCATCTGTCTAGATACCCCTAGATATTTTGCTAGTCTCACTTTTGAAATACCCAACTCCTGTAATAAATCATCTAAAGCTTTCATTGTTTACCTACTTTCTTTACAATATAATCATAACTCTATTTACATTTTATTGTCAATAGAAAACATTTTCATTATAAAGATTTTTCTTTCGTAGTTTCGCTATTAGAATGAAAAGATGTCCCAAATAGTTTCTGACATTCTAATAAAAATCCATTATGAGTAAAAACCTTAGAGGAATCTAATCCATATAGTTCACACCAAGTGCAGATTCTTTCAAGATTTTCAGCAGTTGTAATAATACCTATAAGTCTTTGAGGTTGATTTCTAAAGTTTACGCTTCTTACACCACCTTCAACTTCAGAACCGTATGTTTCTAAAACATTTTTTATCTCGTTTTCATCAGGTAAAAATGCAAATATAGCCCCATAAGGTAGTCCCCTGCCAGGTTCGGCAAACTCAAGTGAAACATGAATATCTCTTGCACAAGTTACATCAATTTGCGTAGCAAAAGTTTTAGAGTCTTCCCCTCTTTCTGCTGGTGTAGTCAAACCTCCGTCTTTAATTATCTTTTCAATAACCCCAATATATTTGTTACCATGAAATATAATTGGATAATCACGAGGCACGATTTGTCTAATTAAAGATGTATAATTTGCCATCACATTCTTTCTTTCTTCAATATCTTCATCAAAATCAGGTCTTAAATATTTTATAAAACTAGAAAAAGAAAATTTCTTCTGTTCATCGCTTGCTAATTTCTTCTTAAGGCGATCCACACCATATGAATCCCCCTGCTCTTCTAATTCAATTAATTTCTTTTTCGTTTTTTCAATAGACTCTATAATCGTCTTTAATTGATTTTGATATACTTTCTTTCTAATAATTATCTGTTCTTCATTCATTTAAAAAATCCTTCTATAAATACCAAAGCTTTTTACCATTCTTCATTACTGTTTTAATTATACCAGAACCTAAGCACTGTTCCCCTAAATACAATACACATGCTTGACCTGGGGTAACAGCTTTAACCTTATCAGGATATTTAACTAATATTTCATTATTATCTAAGTATTCTAAAATAACATTATTATCTTCTCCTCGATACCTAAATTTTGCTGTACAAAAAGTATGCCTTGAAGAGCAAATAAAATTAACATTTTCGATAATACAAGCATCAGAATATAATTCTTCAGGATCATCTCCAAAAGCAACATATAAAATATTTTTTTGTACGTCTTTACCTACTACAAAATGCTTATCCTTATTGCCAGAAACACCAACGTTTCTTCTTTGCCCAATAGTGTAATTCATAAGACCATTATGAGTACCAATTATTTCTTTACTTACTACATCAACAATATCTCCAGGATTTGGTTTTAAATAATTAGAAATAAATTTTTGATAGTTTCTTTCGCCAATAAAACAAATACCAGTAGAATCTTTTTTCTTAGCCGTTATTAAATCTAATTCTTCGGCAATTTTTCTTACTTCAGGTTTAGTTAAATCTCCAATCGGAAATAAAACATCTTTAAGTTGATCAGGAGTAAGCTGAGCTAAAAAATAAGTTTGATCTTTATTTAGATCAGCAGCTCTAAGAAGCCTATTTCCTTTAATTTGTGCATAATGACCGGTAGCAATATAATCAGCCCCTAATTTTTTAGCTTCCTTAATAAACAAATCAAATTTAATATATTTATTACACATTAAATCAGGATTTGGTGTTCTACCTTTCTTAAGTTCTTCTAAGAAATAAGTAAATACATTATCCCAATACTCTTTAATAAAATCTATTCTATGAAGTTTAATATCTAACTTTTTACAAAGATCTACGGCATCATTATAGTCTTTTTCTTGAGGACAAATATCATTATTAATATCAGGATTACCTAATATATCATTATTAATAGATGAATCCCAATTACGCATAAAAAGTCCTTCTACATTATA
>CACXEC010000071.1 GCA_902766545.1 uncultured Erysipelotrichaceae bacterium
CTCCAACACTTCATAGACTTGGTATTCAAGCATTTGAACCAAAACTTGTTGGTGGTAAAGCTATACGTCTTCACCCATTAGTTTGTGCAGCATTTAATGCAGACTTTGATGGAGACCAAATGGCTGTACATGTACCACTTTCTGAAGAAGCAAAAGCTGAAGCAAGAATTTTAATGCTAGGTGCAAATAATATTTTAAAACCATCAGATGGAAAACCAATTGTAACTCCATCACAAGACATGGTACTAGGAAACTATTATATTACCTTAGAATATCCTGGTGAAGAACATGAAGGTAAAGTTTATAAGAATTCAAATGAAGCTATTATGGCTTATGAAAGAAGAGAAATTACTTTACACACTCGTATAGCTGTACCTGTTAGATCATTTAAATATAAAATATTTGCTGAAGATGTTAAAGATAAATATTTAGTTACTACTGCTGGTAAGTTAATCTTCAATGAAATACTTCCAGATACTTACCCATATATTAATGAACCAACTAAAGATAATATTGAAGGATTAACTCCTAATAAATACTTTTTAGAGATGGGAACCAACATTAAGGAAGCAATTAAAGAAATGCCTGAAACGCCAGCATTTTCTAAAAAAACACTTCAACAAATCATAGCTCAAATCTTTAGAAGATATAAAACAACTGAAACATCTATGATGTTAGATAGATTAAAAGATTTAGGATTTAAATATTCAACTATTTCTGGTATTACATTCAGTATTATGGATATTATGACAAGTGTTCATAAAGAAGAATACATTGCATCAGGAAGAGAAAAAGTTGATAAAATAAATAAACAATATCAAAGAGGATTAATCACTGAACTTGAAAGACACACTAGAGTTTGTGAAGTTTGGAATGATGTAAGATCTCAAGTTGAAGCAGAACTTAAAGAAATAGCTGCTAATAATCCAAGAAATCCAATATTCATTATGATGAGTAGTGGTGCCCGTGGATCACTTGATCAGTTTACACAAATGGCTGGTATGCGTGGACTTATGGCAAAGCCAAATGGAGATGCCGTAGAAATTCCAATTCTTACATCTCTATATGAGGGACACTCAGTAAACGAATTCTTCGTAAATACTCACGGAGCTCGTAAAGGTTCTGCCGATACAGCCCTAAAAACAGCTGATTCTGGTTACTTAACTCGTCGTTTAGTAGATGTTGCTCAAGATATTATTATTAAAGAAGAAGACTGTGGATGTACATCTGGACTTGTAGTATCAGATTTCATCGATGAAAAAGATGGTTCTGTTATTGAAAGCCTACAAGAAAGATTAGTAGGTCGTTATACAGCAAAAAAAGTTATTAATCCAGAAACAAAAGAAGTTATTATTGATAAAAATGAACCAATTACAGAAAGCATTGCTAGTAAAATTGTTAAAGCTGGTGTTAAACAAGTTGAAATTAGAAGCGTACTAACATGTAAATCTAACCATGGAGTTTGTCAAAAATGTTATGGTAATAACTTAGCAACTGGCGCATTAGTAGAAACTGGAGAAGCTGTTGGAATTATGGCAGCTCAATCAATTGGTGAGCCAGGTACACAGCTTACTCTTCGTACATTCCATGCTGGTGGAGTTGCATCAGAAGAAGATATAACTCAAGGTTTACCAAGAGTAGAAGAAGTATTTGAAGCTCGTACACCAAAAGGAAAAGCTACAATATCAGAAATTACTGGTGAAGTTTCTAAAATAGAAGATAATAATGGCAAATGGAAAGTTACTGTTATGAACGATACTGAATCAAGAGATCATGTAACTAATTACGGTGCTAAGCTTGCAGTTGAAGTTGGCTCAAAAGTTAGTGCAGGTGACAAACTTACAGAAGGTATTATTTCACCTAAAGAATTACTTGCTGTAACAGATCCTATAACTACTCAAGAATATATCTTAAAAGAAATTCAGAAAGTATATAAATCTCAAGGTGTTGATATTGCTGATAAACATGTTGAAGTAATCGCATCACGTATGATTAATAAAATGCGTATAACTGATTCAGGTGATACTGACTTAGTAAGTGGACTTACTGTATCAATAAGAGAATTTGTTAATAAAAATAAAGATATTATTCTTGAAGGTAAAGTACCTGCAAAAGGATATCCAATTATCTTAGGTATTACTAAATCAAGTTTAGA
Source organism: uncultured Erysipelotrichaceae bacterium (assembly GCA_902766545.1). GTDB lineage: Bacteria > Bacillota_I > Bacilli_A > RF39 > UBA660 > CAG-533. The sequence continues at coordinate 2,156 of CACXEC010000071.1, forward strand.
AACAGACTCATTCTTATCAGCTGCATCATTCCAAGAAACAACAAGAGTACTTACAGATGCTGCAATAAGAGGAAAAGTTGATGAACTAACTGGACTTAAAGAAAATGTAATCTTAGGAAAACTAATACCAGCTGGAACTGGGGCAAAACAATATTCTGATTTAGACATTATGTTAGAAAAAGAATTTATGGCAACTGATCCAAGTGAAGTATTAGAAGAAGAGTTTATAGATACAAAAGAAGATGACATTGCCGAAGAGAGTTCAAATGAAGTCATAGAAGAAACTACTGAAGAGTAGTTTCTTTTTATTTTGAACTTGTATAAAATTTTAATTTATTATATACTTAAAATATGAAGAATTATAAAAGAAAAATATACATCATATTAGCTGTAGTTATATCAATGCTTCTAATAGTGATGTTAGTAATTCACATGTTTAATGGGACTTTGGTAGGTGATTAATATGGTAGCCATTAAAGATAGTATAATGTTAATGCAAAAAACACTAGGCGTTGGTACTAAGGAAGATCAAAGAGTATTTAATGTTTTATCTGAAAAAATACGATATAATGCTGAGCTTACCTTACTCAAAGGTGTTATTCATGATAATAAAGATATTCAAGCATCCCTAAAAATAATAAATGATAAGATAAGTGAACTAGAAGAAAAAATCAAAAGATTAAAAGAATCTAAACAAAATAGTGAAGATTTATCTAAGTTAGAAAAGTTTTTAAAAATGTTAAAAGAACAAAGAGAGTTTCTTCTTAGTAATAACTATGAAGGATATGTTTGGAATATTCAAAATAATGCTAATATGCAATCTTTAATTGATGAATGTGCCATGGAGCTTAAATACCGTTTTAGCAGAATAGCATCTTTATTTGGTGAAAATTTAGTTGAAGAAGTTTATGATGAAGGCAGTAAAGTTCCTCATTTTACTATCAAAAAAGATTTAGTGGAATTTATATTTTCAATTGTTACTAATAATAAGCTTATGAATAACTTAAGAGTTCTAAACGCAATAGATCAAAAAATAACGTTGTGTGAAGCAGATATTAGGCAAATCAAAGAGTTTATCAAAAGCTTATACTTATTAATTGATTCTGAAGATGATATATTAGCAATATATCAAGAACATTTAGGAGAATATGAAAAACACAAACAAGAAATGTCCATTATAAAGAATCAGCATAAACAAATCAAAGCTAGGGTAAAAGAATATGAAAAAAGATTATTTACATCGCTTACTAATAGTTCTAAACTAAAATATTTGCATCATAGACTAGATTTTTTAAGAGAAAAATATGACTATCATAAGGAGCTTAAACATGCTGAAGAAGATACCATATTACATTTTATTGAAGGGTTAGAAGATGAAGGATTAAGAAGAATTTTTAGTGCTCACTTTAATCTAGTAAAATCAAAACAAACTGGTAAAGGCTTGTCTATAGATAAAATAAAAGATAATGTAGCATCATCTATATCTAATGAAGATGACTTCTATGATTTGATTGCTAAACATTTAGATGGTTTAAATTTAGATACTATTTTAGGGATAATTGACGTATTAAAAAAGGAATGCACTAAAATCGAAGATGACCGTAAGTTAACATTAGAAGAAGCATCTAAGTATAAAAAGTTTTTAAATAAAAAAATAATTGAGCTTGCAAAAATGGATTATGCATCATGTATAAGTATATTAGATATTTTTGATAAAAAATATGAAATGGGATTAAGTCCGATTATGATTATAACTGTCTTAATGATTTGTATTAAATTAAAAGAGTTAAAAATAAGTGATTTAGAAGAATTATTAAAAAAAGATGAACGTGAAAGTTTAGTAGTTTATTTTAAAAATATTATAGACAAAAAAGCTAAACACGATTTAGATATAACAGTAAGTTTGATTGAAAGTGAAGGAAGAGAGTCCATAGATTCAAGATTATCACTTATATAAAAATTGCATTTAAATTTGCAATTTTTTTATGATAAATGTTAAGAACAATATTTAATTTTAAAAATAAATAAGATATAATAAAATATGCATGATGGAGGTTATATGGATAATTCATTAGAGAGATTTTTTAATAAAATTAAATTTGAAGATCGTGAAGACTTTATTAATGCTAAAGTATTAAAAGTAATTGTAAATGCAAAAAAAGAAACTTGGGAAGTTCATATATCTACTCCTAGTATAATTAATCCTGAAAAAGTATTAAAGCTAATTAATATAGCGGAAAAAGGCTTAGAAGAAGATGTTAGTAAAATAACGATTGTATTTGAGTATGATAGTATTTCTAATGAAGATATTTTAACTGCTTTTAAGTTCTTTTTAAATGATTTAATAAAAGATAATCCATCACTTATTAGTGTAGAAGACTCTAATATTATAATCGAAGAAGAAAAAATTAGTATTGATGTTATTAGTAAAATGGAAGCAGATCTATTAAAAAAAGCTAATAAAGAGTTAAAAAAGTTTCTAAAAAACTTAAGCCTACCTATATATGAAATAAATCCCATTATTAATACTGTAAAAAGAGAAAAAATAAAAAGTGAAATTAATAAACAAAAAGTAGATGTTATAGTACAAAAAGAGCCAGAATTTAAAATTATTATGGGTGAAAGCATTAAAGCTAAAAATATAACACCTATTAAAGATATTATGGGTGAAGAAAATAATATTACTGTTGAAGCATATATATTTGGTATAGAAGAATTTATTTCTACTAAAAGTAATTTTAAAATATTAACATTAAAAATATCAGATAAGACTGATAGTATACTAGCTAAAATATTTGCTAGGGAAGATGATGAATTTAATAGATACAAATCTGGACTTAAAGAAGGTGCTTGGTACCGTTTTAGAGGGTATATTAAAAATGATCAATATGCCAAAGATTTAGTATTTAATTTAAGAGATATTGAAGAAATACCAAGTAAAAACACTGTCTTTGTTGACGATGCAAAAGAAAAAAGAGTAGAGCTTCATGCTCATACGATGATGAGTCAAATGGATGCTGTAACTAAGTTTGATTTAGATAAACATACCTGTGAACTTGTAAGTAATGCCATTAAATTTGGATATAAAGCAGTTGCAATTACCGATCATAATGGCTGCCAAGCATTTCCTATTTGTTATGAAATAATAAAAAATTATAATAAAGGTATTGAAGACGATAGTAAAAAGTTTAAAGGATTATTTGGAACTGAACTAACTTTAGTAGATGATGAAGTTAATATAGTTTTAAGACCAACTGATTCATCACTCAAAGATTCCTGTTATGTTGTATTTGATACAGAGACTACTGGTTTTAATGCAGGTGGCAAAGATCAAATGATTGAAATAGGAGCAGTTAAACTTAAAAATGGCGAAATTGTTGATCGTTTTGATGAACTTATTAATCCGGGCGTAAAATTACCAGCTAAGATAGTTGAACTAACTCACATAACCGATTCAATGTTAGAGGGTAAAGATAATGAAGAAAACGTTACTAAAAGATTTTTAGCGTGGGTAGGTGATGATCCATTAGTTGCTCATAATGCTAAATTTGATATTTCCTTTATTGAAATGGCAATGAAAAAGTATAATTTAGGAGCATTCACTTCCACTGTTATAGATACTTTAGAATTATCAAAAGCTATTGATCCATCAGGAAGACATTCATTATCAGCTTTAGTAAAGAAATATGATGTAGTATTTGATGAAGATGCCCATCATAGAGCTGATTATGATGCTGAAGGAACCGCTTTAGTATTTGACAAAATGTTAAAAAGACTCTTAAATCAAAAATATACTAGTATTAAAGATTTAGATAAACTAGTTTCTAAAGATGATATTTATAAATTAGGAAGAACTCATCATTTTAATGCTATTGTTTTAAATAAAACCGGTCTTAAAAATTTATTTAAGATAGTATCTCTTGCCAATACAACATACTTTTATAAAGGTCCAAGAATCCCAAGAAGTATTTTATCATCATTAAGAGAAGGATTAATAATCGGTAGTGGATGTTTTGATTCTGAAGTATTCAAAGAAGCCCGAAGTAAAGATGGCGAAGAATTAGCTAATATTATAAGCTTTTATGATTATGTTGAAGTTCAACCACCAGATGTATATTCACATTTAATATATACTGGAGACTTTTCAAATGAAGGAGAACTTATAAATCATTTAAAGAAGGTAATAAATGCTACTAAAGCAGCAGGAAAAATAATTGTTGCAACAGGAGATGTTCATCATTTTTATGAAGAAGATAAGATATATAGACAAATAATTGTTGGCACAAAGGTAAATGCTGGTAAACATCACTTATCTAAGTCATCTATTAAGGACATTCCATCACAACACTTTAGAACTACTAATGAAATGCTTAATAACTTTAGTTTTTTAGATAAAGACTTAGCATACGAAATTGTAGTTGCAAATACAAATAAAGTTGCTGATATGGTGGAACATTTTGAAGTAATTCCAGATACTGGTGGAACACCATTTTCACCTAGAGTAAAATCCGATGATGGTAAAAGTTATTTAGATTGTCCAAGAGTAGTAACCGACTTAGTCTATGAGAAAGCTGCCTCATGGTATGGCAAAGATTTACCATTAATAATTGAAGAGAGAATTGCTAAAGAATTATATGGTGATTCAGTATATAATGCCTGTCGTGAGAATGTTTTAAAAACTCATAATGAAGATGAATCTAACTTGGAAGATATTATATTTAAAGAAGTCCATAAAGTAATTTTAGAAGGAATCGATAGCGTTAAAAATTTGATTAGGGAAAATTTAAAAGAACACTGGAAAGAAGAAGATGGCAATCTTGACGATGATAGCCTAAATAAGAAATTAAAGAAAACATTGGGAGGTATAATTGGTGGTGGTTTTGATCCAATTTATCTAATTGCTCAAAGGTTAGTTAAGCATTCTAACGATGAAGGATTCTTAGTTGGATCACGTGGTTCAGTAGGTTCATCATTTGTTGCAACTATGATGGGAATAACAGAAGTAAATCCATTAGCGGCTCATTATCGTTGTTTAAAATGTCAAACTAGTATTTTTGATGACGATGATGGTAATCCCCTTGGAGCAAATTATTCATGTGGAATTGATTTACCAGATAAGATATGTCCAAATTGTGGTGAAAAGTTATATAAAGATGGTCATGATATGCCGTTTGCTACATTCTTAGGTTTTAATGCTGATAAGGTTCCTGATATTGATTTAAATTTCTCTGATTTAAATCAAGCAAGTGCTCATGAATATACTAAAGTATTGTTTGGGGTTGATAATGTTTACCGAGCAGGAACAATTGGTACTGTTGCTGATAAAACTGCATATGGCTTTGTAAAAAGTTATATTGAGGAACGCGGAATTATGATGAGAGATGCTGAAATAGAACGATTAGCTAAAGGGTGTGTTGGTTGTAAAAGAACAACAGGCCAGCATCCAGGAGGAATTGTTGTAGTTCCAGATTACATGGAAGTATATGATTTTACTCCTTATCAATATCCTGCTGAAGATCCAGATTCAGCTTGGAGAACAACCCATTTTGGTTATCACTCAATTGAAGAATGTTTACTTAAATTAGATATTTTAGGTCATTCTGATCCAACTCAATTACGTATGATTCAAGATTTGACTAAGATGGATGTTTCTAAAGTCCCATTAGACGATAAAGAAACAATGAGTATATTTTCATCTACTAAAGCCTTAGGAGTAACTACGGAGGAAATACTAAATCCAACTGGAACCTTAGGTATTCCTGAATTTGGTACTAATTTCACTGTGGGAATGGTTGATGAAATTAAACCTACAACCTTTGCTGAACTTATTAAAATAGCAGGTCTATCTCACGGAACAGATGTATGGCTTGGAAATGCTAGAGACTTAATTATTAATAATATTGTACCATTTAAAGAAGTAATTGGTTGCCGTGATGATATTATGGTTTATTTAATGTATCACGGAGTTGAACCAATCAAAGCTTTTAAAATAATGGAATTTGTTCGTAAGGGAAAAGCATCTAAGCCAAAAGAAAAAGAAACTTGGGAAAAACATAAACAAACAATGATAGATGCTAATATTCCAGAATGGTTTATTGACTCATGCTTTAAGATCAAATACATGTTTCCAAAAGCCCATGCTGCAGCATATGTAATATCAGCCTTTAGAATTGCCTGGTTTAAAGTACATATGCCAGTATACTTTTACGCTTCATGGCTAACGAGTAAAGCAACAGATGTAGATGTGGAAACAATGATTAAAGGTTATAATGCCATAAAAGAGCGAATTGAAGAGATACTTGCTAAGGGGTTTGATGCAACTAACAAAGAAACTGGTCTTCTAGAAAGTTTAAAAGTTTGCTTAGAAGCAACCGCTAGAGGAATCTCTTTTGCCCCAATTAATTTAGAAACAAGTAATGCTAATATCTGGGGCGTGGCTGATGAAAAAACAATTATTCCACCATATTCAGCAATCGATGGATTAGGTGATTCAGTTGCAAATACCATTGTTAAAGAAAGAGAAAAAGGTAAATTCATTAGCATTGAAGACTTACAAAATAGAGGGAAGGTCAACTCTACAACCATTGAAAAGATGAAGGCTATGGGTATTTTAGAATCCCTTCCTGAATCAAGTCAATTAAGTCTATTTTAAAAGAAGCAAAATTATGCTTCTTTTAAAATATCTAAAAAAACATAATGACAAATTAATCAAAAAATGATATTCTTATATAAGAATAGGTGATAGTGATGAAAAAGAAAAAAATATTTTATTTAACTACCGTTTCAGTTTTATTTGTAATATCATTACTTAGTCTTTTTAGTATAAACAGCCAAGATAAATATTACAAAGAAAAAGATATGACTTTTAAAAAGAATAAAAATGATTATATAGCTGTATATATAAATGGAGATCTTCAAGAAAATGGACAGTTTCCCCAAACAAAAACTTATACAGCATCATTAGAATGCAAGGATTCTAATGGAAATATTGTTAATACTAGTTCATCTGTCAAATGGAACAAATATTTGAAAAAATGGGAAATATCAGTATCTGAAGTAGAAAATACACATTTAAAATGTAATGCATATTTTAATAATAAAACTTCTACTTGGAATAATCCTAGCACTGGCTCACTACTTGCAGCAATAAAAAGCAGTAATCCTACAATATCATCACCAGTTACTGTTCCTGGAAAAAAGAAATCAAACGATGATGAAGCTATACTTGCTAGTGCTGAAGATGACTATGGGACATCATACTACTTTAGGGGGGCAGTAGAAAATAACTATGTTATATTCGCGCATATGTGTTGGAGAATTGTCAGAGTTGACGGGCGTAGCAATATAAAAATAATATTATATAATTATAATCCAGACGGAATTAAAAATCCTTGTGCAGATAGTGAAAAAGGGACTGGAAAAGCCTATGCTAGATATGATAACACATTTAATGGTGTTGAAGGGAGGACACAATTTAACTCAACTGGTAAAAATGCAAATGTTGGATTTATGTATGGGGATACCGTAGCAGATAAAGGTAGTATGACAGACATTCAAGCATATGATCAAGAACATGAGAATAAATATGAAAGTAAAGCACTGACTGCATTAAAGAAATGGTATGTCAAAGCTTTAGGTGAAAATGCAGATATAGACTATTCAGATTATCTAGCCGATGTTGTTTGGTGTGCAGACAAAAGCTTAGCAAAACAAAGCTTTAACTTTAATAATAGTTATACAAATTTAGGATATGGTAGTGAAAAAACTCACTATGGTGCAGATGATAGATTAGCTTCATCAACATCAGGATTAGGGCCAACATTTAAATGCCCAGATGCTTCTGGAACCGATAAAAATCTCTCGAGATTTACTACAGTAAATAGTTCAGAAGGTAATAAAAAATTAACATATCCAATCGGATTATTAACAGCTGATGAAGCTGTGTATGCCGGTGCAGTACTAACTTATCAGAATAAAACTTTTTATCTCTATGGAAATACAGGAGAAGGAACAGTTGCTCTTAATTATTCTTGGTGGCTATTATCTCCAAGAAACTATTCAGGAACCCAACCTATGATGGGATACATTAATATATATGGAGGATATGAGAACCGTGCTACCAACGCTGCTTTTGGATTAAGACCAGTAGTAGCATTAGTACCTACCACCGATATATTATCAGGTGGTGACGGAAGCAGTTCTAATCCATTTGTTATAGATTAAATCTAGAAATAAGTCTGTTACTCAGTATAACGTGCTGTAATTAATTTAATTGTAAAAAATAAAAGGGTGATTATATGAATGTAATTGTTATTGGAAAACCAAAATATAATATTACACTTCCTCTTGAAGAGTTTCCTAAAGAAGGAAGTAAAATTAAGATTAATGAGCGATTAGAAATAACTGGTGGTGTAAGTGTATACGTAGCATGCATGCTAGCTAAATGGGGAATCAATGTATATTATTCTGGCGCAGTATGTGCAGATGATTTTGGAAATAAGATTAAATCAGAATTAGAAAGTTATGGAATAGATTTAAAATATTTAGATACTGACTATGAACATAAATCAAATGTCAATTATTTAATAAAAAATAAAAAGACAGGAACAAGTACTGAAATCTATCACGATAATGACGTATTTACTAAAAAATATAAGTTTGACTTTATCCCTGACTATATTATTACTGATGGAACTGATATGGGAGCATGTAATGCTGCAGCTAATAATTATCCTACATCTAAGATTATTTTATTTGCTAATACTGTATCAGAAGAATTCTATAATTTAAGTAAAAGATGCTCATTTGTATGTGCAAATATGAGTTTTGCTAAAGCATTAACTAAAATGGATTTTGAATTTAATCGTTCAAAAAGTTTAGTAAACATGTTTCAGAAGATCAAAGATCTTAATCGTGCAGAATATATTATCATGCTTCGTGAAAGAGGTGTATTATACACAGTTAATCGACAAGTTAAAATGATGCCTGCATTATCTGTTCAAAAAGTTGATGATTCTAACTCCGGAGCTGCTTTCTTTGGAGCATACTGCTATGGAATACTAAAAGGATACGACATGGATACAATTGCTAAATCTGCTAATGTATCAGGAGCTCTTTCTTTAAAAACGATTGGCACTCTAACAAGTATTCCGGAAAAAGAAGAAGTATTTAAATTAATTGGAATTGATGAAAGTAAGTTAGTGCTTTCATCTAATGAGGTCTCAGATGCGAATAATATGCCTAAAATTGTAGAAAAAAACGAAAATAAACCCGAAGATGCATCTCAAAACCCTAATTTAGAAAAAGCAGAATTACCCAAAGAGGCAAATGTGCCAATCCCATTAGTAAGTTCATCTGAAAATAAAGAAGTAGAAGGAAAACCTAATAATGAAAATGGGTAGTCCTTTTTTAAATGTTTTACCATCTTTAGATATTCATGGGCATACTAGAGAGACAATGTATGTTGTAGTAAGTGATTTTATAAATGATAATATTAAACTAGGAAACTCTAAAATAGTGATAATTCATGGAATTGGACTAAAAGTTTTATCTAATGAATTAAAATTGCGTTTTAATCATGATAAAAGAGTTAAGAATATTTATTTATCACCTGACAATAGTGGTTGCAGCATACTTGAGTTAAATATATAAATATGTTAATATACATACCAAGGAAAAGAGGATATATATGTTTGTTGATGAAGTAATAGTAAAACTAATAGCTGGAAAAGGTGGCGACGGATGTACCTCTTTTAGACGTGAAAAATTTATTGCTATGGGTGGGCCTAATGGTGGTAATGGTGGTAGAGGTGCCAATATAATTTTTAAAACTGATAAATCCCTTAAAACATTAATAGATTTAAAAATGATGAAGACTATTAAAGGTGATAAAGGTGTTAATGGAAAGGGCTCTGATCAAAACGGTGCTAATGCTAAAGATGTTATTATTAAAGTTCCAGAAGGAACTGTAGTAACCAACTTAAAAGACAATAAAATCATTTGTGATTTAATAGATGGTGAATTTATAGTAGCCCATGGCGGAAGAGGTGGAAGAGGTAATAAATCCTTCGCTACTCATGACAATCCTGCTCCCAAAATGAGTGAGTTGGGAGAACCCGGTGAAGAATTGGAAGTTAAATGTGAACTTAAAGTTCTTGCTGATGTTGGACTAATAGGTTTGCCAAGTGTTGGTAAAAGTACTTTATTAAGTCAGATAAGTAATGCCTCTCCAAAGATTGCTGCTTATCATTTTACTACTTTAAGTCCTAATTTAGGTGTTGTGAAAATATATGATGATACATTTGTTATGGCAGACTTACCCGGCTTAATTGAGGGAGCTTCAAAAGGAGCTGGTCTTGGTCATAAATTTCTAAAACATGCCGAAAGATGTAAAGTATTAGTTCATGTCATTGATATGGCAGCATCAGAGGGAAATAATCCTATTGATGATTATGAGATTATTACTAAAGAATTAGAAGAATATAATAAAAAATTATTAGATAAACCAAGAGTAGTAGTTGCAAACAAAATGGATTTAGATACTTTTAACGAAAATTTAAATCTTTTTAAAGAAAAATATCCTGATATAAAAATTTATCCAATAAGTGCTTTGTGCAATAATGGAATTAAGGAATTAATTATTGATTTAAATAATCTTGTAAAAGAAAGTGAAGTAAAAGAAGGGAATCTATCCGATAAGTCATTTACTTTATATAAATATGAAGAAAAAAAACCATTTACTATTCATAAAGAAAATTTAGTCTGGGTTATAGAAGGAGAAAAAATCGAAAAACTATTTAAAATGACTAGATTCAATGAAGATGAAAGTGTTTTAAGATTTTCTAATATCTTAAAAAAAATGGGGGTAGAAGACGAATTAGAACGTCTAGGCGCTAAAAGAGGCGATGAAGTTAAAATATTAGATTATATTTTTAATTTTAAGGACTAATATAATAAAATTTAAAATTTAAACTAAAATGCTTGGAAGAGTGTATTTATTAGTGTTATACTTATAATTGAAAGGAGAATAAATGAAAAAAGGAAATATAGCTTTAATTGTTGTTTCAGTATTATTATGCATAGCATTTATATATTCTTTATTCTTTAGCACTCCTACATATACAGTAACCTTTAATACCGATGGGGGAAGTAAAGTAGAAGCAGTTAAAGTTAAAAGAAATAAATCTATCGAAAAACCGGCAGATCCAACTAAAGAAGGATATAAATTTGTATCATGGCAAATAGCCGATGTAGATTATGATTTTTCTTATCCAGTAACAAGTGATTTAACTATTACTGCTAAATGGGAAAAAGAAGAAAAGAAAGAAGATACTAAAAAAACTACTACAACAAAAAAAGTATCAAAGAAGAAAAAATCAAGTAATAAAAAATAATTCGACAAATTAATTATAATTATTTTAATATAATAAGTTCGGTGATAAAACATGCGAACTTTTTATATTTTTAAGATAAATAAAGAATACTATGAATTAACTAAAGATTTACCATATAACTTATATAGTGCTTACTTAAATATTAGATTAAGTACCAAAAATAATATTGAGTATTTATACAATGAATACTTTTCATTTACTGAAAGTTTTAACAGGGAAGTAGTAAATGATATTTTATATAAAAAACTTAAAAATTTAGATGGATATAGTGTATATAAAAACATCCACCAATTTAATAATTATTATACTGATGAAACAAGTAAGCTGATTGTGTTTAATAGTTATATGATTCTAAAAAGTAATATCAATAATTCATCATTTTTTAGCATACTAAGTAATATTCCCAATTTGTTTGTCATTGATTTTATCTCTAGTGATTATTTTTGGCTTGCAAAAATGAAACATTTAAGGGCTTTTAATAATATATAATTTATTGTATAATAATTAAAGGGAGTGATAAAAATGTTACATGATATTTTACTTGTCTTATTAGGTATAGTAATTGGTGCTATAATTGGCTTTTTTGTAGCAAGAATTGTTATGAAAAAGTATTTAGAAAAGAACCCACCTATCAATGAAAAAATGATTGAAGCATTAATGAGTGGTATGGGAAGAAAACCAAGCCAAAAACAAGTTAGAGAACTAATGAAACAAATGAATAAAATGAAATAAAATGAAAATCGATTTAAGAAAATTATATGCTAGTAATAGTCTACCAATAAATGAAGATATTCAAATCCCCGCAGATATGTATGAAAAAATGGGCGTATTAAAAATGGATACAGTATCTGTAAATGGAATAGTTAGCGTTAATTATGATGATAATATTGAATTAAATCTTCATTTAAAAGGTAGTTTTGTAATGCCATGTGCAATTACGGGGGATGAAGTTAATGTACCATTTGAATGTCAAATAGAAGATGAAATATCAGAAAATAGCTTAAATAATAACTTTTTTCTTGATTTATTAGATATTTTATGGGAAAATATTATCTTGGAAATCCCAATTAGAGTGATTAAAGAGGGAGCAGTAACTAAACATCTAAAGGGAGATGGATGGGAAGTTGCTGGAGAATAGTAATAAGGAAATGGAAGGAGTGATACTATGGCAGTTCCTTTTAGAAGAACTAGTAAGACTAAAAAAAGAATGCGCCGTACTCATTTAAAAAAATCAGTACCTGGAGTAGTTACATGTCCAAATTGTAAAGAACCAATTAGACCACATCGTGCTTGTCCAAAATGCGGTTATTACAAAGGTAAAGAAGTTGTAAAAGTTAGTGAAGAAGACTAACTTTTTTCTTGCCTATTTATATAGTGTTTAATATAATAAATATAGAAAAGAGGTATAACATGGAGGAAAAAATATTTAATAGTTTAGTAGCAGGACTTGGAGCTTTTTTAATATTTTTTGTTTTAATATTAATAGCTGCCTTAGTAGTTCAAATTATTGCTACGGTAAAGCTTTATAAAAAAGCAGGCAAAGAAGGATGGGAAGCAATTGTGCCATTTTATTCTACATGGGTATTATGTGAAATAGCTGGTTTAAAATGGTGGATGGTTTTAATTATGCTTTCTACAAGTATTGTTGGTATACTTGGTTTAGTTATATTAGAACCACTAGCTGCTCTTGCTAGTTTAGCTGCAACATTTGCATGTCATTACAATATAGCTATCAAATTTAATAAAGATGCTGTAGGTTATGGATTAGGATTAACATTCTTACCAATTATATTTTATTCAATTCTTGGATTTGGAAACGCAACATTTACTGACAAAGAAGTAAGTCCTTATGGTCCAATAAAGGAAAGCAAAGTTGAAGAAGCCATAAACAAAGTTGAAGAAAAAACTACTAATAAAAAAACTACTACTAATGGAAAATTCTGTAAAAACTGCGGTGCACCAATTGATGGTGATAAGTTTTGCGGTAACTGCGGCAAAGAAGTACACTAAAAAAGTGTATTTTTTTTGTTTTTATGATATAATGTTTAAAGATAGAGAGTGGTATTATGAAAAAGAATAAACTTATCCTTAAACATTGTCCTAATTTTTATAAGATTATTAACTATGAAATAGCACCTGACGATAATATTACTTTAAAGCTTTTAAATATTTATCAAAACTATATATTTAGCATAGATATAAATAATGATGAAGATCTACATAGAATTGAAAAATTTGATTATGTTTTCAATAAATATTTGGAAGACTATTTTTTTCGTAAAGATATGAAAAGTAGATTATTAAGTATCAAAGTAAGTAAAAATGCTCCAAACTTAGCTGAAATTTTAGTAGATAGCATTATTAGTGCCTTTGAACTATATGAAACTGGATATACTAGGAATATATATTTTGCGAGGTGGATTTAATGGACGAAGATTTTTATATTGAAGAGACAAGTCCAATAAAAGTAATTATAGCAATTATTGTTTTTGTTGGGCTAATAGCAGGAAGTATTTATTACTATATTAATTATGTCAAAGAAACAAAAGTAAAACTTAATAATATTACTGTTGAATTAGGAGATAAACTACCAACTGATATAAAGAAATATATAACGTGTAATAATCCTGAAACTTATAAATTAGATATCTCTAGTGTTCTTGTTAACGAAGCCGGCATTACCACCAGTACAGGAGAATATTCATATAAAATTATTAAAGATAGTCAAGTTTTAAAAGGAAAACTATATGTTAAAGATACTAAAAAACCAGATGTTGAAGTAACTGAACTAACAGTTGGAGTAAATGAATCATTTTTGCCAATTGATTTTGTTAAAACGTGTAGTGATTTGTCAATGCCATGTACTGCTAAGTATGAAAAAATATCCGATGAAGACCTTAATAAAAAAGAAGGCAACTATAAGTTTAATATTATTATTACTGATAACGAAAATAACTCCATTACAAAAGAAGTATCTTTAATAGTAAAAGGTGAAAATACATTATATAAGAAAAAAGCAGCTGACCTTGAAATAGATTCTATTTCTACAAATGATGCAGAATGGGATCACACACTTACAGTAAAATTATCAGAAGCAGTTCCCGAAGATAGTATTAAATTTAAAGAAATATATGATGATGTTCTTTTAAAGGAATATACATTTGATAAAAAAGAAACTGGAAGAGATATTATAATTGTTTATAATAAATATAATTTTGTAATTGGTATTAGTATAAAAATAACATTTGAAGACAATTCGTTTATTTATATAACCGAAAGTAATGCTGTAGAAAAAGAAAGTCAGGATAACAATTAAAAAATTCTTGCATAATATAAATAAATTTGATAATATATTTATGCAAGTTATGGCGGTGTAGCTCAGTTGGCTAGAGCATCCGGTTCATACCCGGCAGGTCGTGTGTTCGAATCACACCGCCGCTACCATTTGTAAAAATTACTCTAGTTATCTAGAGTTTTTTATTATTTAAAAATACATAATAATTATCTCCTAAATAATAGGTTGCATTTTTAAAGATTAATGTGATAGAATAATAAAAGAATAGAAGGGTAGTTTATGAAAAGATTAAGATACTTAATATATACTTTTTTATTATTGTTTCCGGCTAATGTTTTTGCATCTTCAATAAGTTTAGGATGCCCGGCAGAAGTAAAAGCATCTGAGGAATTTATTTGCACCATATATGGTCCAGAACATGCCAGTGAGCTGATGATAAACGTGTCTCTTCCGGATAATTTTGTATTTAAGTCTTATATAAATGGAAAAAATTATACTTTAAATAAAATAAATAATACATTAAATTTTGTCGGTTCGGGGGACCATGAACGTATAGCAGCAATAATAAAAATTGTTGCTCCTAATATAACTGCTGATACAAACTATACTTTTAATCTTAATAATATAAAGTATAAGTTTTATTCAACAGATACTGATTATACAACTGATAATGATATTTTAAAAACTATTTTAGTTAAAGGTAAAAAGATTATTCCATCAACCACAACTACTATGAAAACTGAAAATTTTGTTGCCACATTAGATGCTAATGGTAGCAACGATTTAACTCAAACGTTATCATGTACTCCCAAGAATGGTAGTTGTGATATTTATCTATCAAATTCTACACCTACAAGAGAAGGATTTACTTTTAACGGATGGGGACTAAATAAAGACTGTACTGAAGGAAGTATTGATACATTTACACTAAATGCTGATACTATACTTTATGCCTGCTGGCAAGGCAATGTTACTACAAAAGTTGCTTATTTAGAGAATCTAGAAGTAGTAGGGTATAATCTTGAATTTTCCAAATTTAAATTTGATTATAATTTATCAGTTGAAGAAACTGTCGAAGACTTAGTTATTAATGCCATACCATTAAATAAAAATGCTAAAGTTGTTATCAATAAGCCTGATAAGCTTGATATGGGAGAAAATAATATTACTATTAGTATAACTGATAATGATAAAAATAGCATATATACAATTAAAGTGATTAAAGGCAGTAATTTACCCATTATTAAAAATAAGCTTATAAGTTTATTTGTAGAAAATTATAACTTAGATTTTAATCCAAACACTTTAAATTATACTCTTGAAATAAAATCTACTATTTCTAAATTATCAATAAGCGCTGTGACTGAAGATGCTAACAATACATATGAAATTAAGAATAATGATAATTTAAAAAATGGTAGTGTAATTACTATAAGTGTTATAAATGGAAGTGGAGAAACTACTGACTATACAATAAGTATTCAAAAAATGAGCATTTTTGCTGAGTTTAAAATATATTTTATTATTGCTGGTATAGTAATATTTATGTTTACAGTTTACTTTATTGTAAGACATATTAAAAGGAAAAACGGCGAGTTAGAACCTAAAAACAAAAAATCTAAAAAAAGTAAAGATTCTAAAGGAAAACCTATTGTAGTCAGTACAGCACCTTCTGAATCTTCCAAGATAGAAACATTATAAAAAGTCTTAAATGACTTTTTTATTTTGCCGTAGTATAATAATTATGAGATGATATTATGAAAGATATTATATATGATTTTTTAGATTATATAAAGCTTGAAAAAAATTATTCCGATTATACAGAAATTAATTATGAAATAGACTTATTTAAATATGATGAATATTTGAAAGCTCAAAAATTAAATTACTTAAGAGTTAAGTACAAAAATATTAGTGACTTTATTATATATTTGCAAAAATGTAATTATAAAAGTACGACCATTAATCGCATTATCAGTACTTTAAAAAGTTTTTATGGCTTTTTAGAAAAGAATCATAAAATTAGTACTAATCCATTCAATTTAGTTAATAGTTTAAAAACTCCCAAAAAGCTCCCCAATTATTTTAAGTATCAAGAATTTACAACTATGATTGATACTCTAGAAAATACTCCATTAGATATTCGTAACAGATTAATTTTAGAATTATTATTAGCAACGGGAATAAGAGTAAGCGAACTTGCAAATATTAAATTAATTGATATAGATGATAATGATAAAGAAATAAGAATACTTGGAAAAGGAAATAAAGAAAGAATAGTTTATTATGGATCATACGCAAGTATGGCTTTGCAAGCATATTTAAATAGTTCCAGAAAGATTTTATTAAAAGATAAAGAAAGTGACTATCTGCTTATAAATAATAATGGAAATAAATTAACTGTAAGAGGAATTCGCTTAGTAATAGATAAAATTGTAAAAAAATCATGTATAAAGTCTAAAGTATCACCACATACATTTAGACATTCATTTGCTACACTAATGTTAAATGAAGGATGCAATATAAAGAGTGTTCAAGAACTTTTAGGACATGCAAGTTTAAGTACTACAGGCATATATACTCATTTAACTAATGAAGAAATAAGAAGAGAATATTTAAAAGCTCATCCAAGAGCAAGAAATTAGTAGATTTAGAATTTACTATTTGTTATAATATATTTATATAGCTAAGATTAGGAGGATAAGATAATGGCAAAATATGTATATTTATTTAGCGAAGGTAATAAGGATATGCGTAATCTTTTAGGTGGTAAAGGTGCAAACTTAGCAGAAATGACTAATTTAGGACTGCCAATTCCCCAAGGATTTACAGTAACAACTGAAGCATGCATTAATTACTATAATAACGGTCAAAAAATATCAAGTGAAATTGAAGATCAGATTTATGAGGCTTTAACGAAACTAGAAGAAATGACTGGAAAAAAATTTGGAGATTTAGAAAACCCACTTTTAGTTTCCGTAAGAAGTGGTGCCAGAGCTTCAATGCCCGGTATGATGGATACTATATTAAATTTAGGATTAACAGACGAAAGTGTTGAAGGTTTTGCAAAAAAAACTGGCAATGAAAGATTTGCTTATGATTCTTATAGAAGATTTATTCAAATGTATTCAGATGTCGTAATGGAAATTAATAAATCTTCTTTTGAAAGAATTATTGATGAAGTTAAAGAAGCTAATGGTATTAGATTTGATAACGAATTATCAGTTGATAATTTAAAAGAATTAATAAAAAGATTTAAAAGAGTATATCGCGATTATATGAACGGAGAGGAATTCCCACAAGATGTTAAAGAACAATTAATGGGTGCTGTAAAAGCTGTATTTAGATCATGGGATAATCCTCGTGCAATTGTATATCGCCGCTTGAATGATATTCCAGGAGATTGGGGAACCGCAGTAAATATTCAAGCAATGGTATTTGGTAACATGGGTGAAACATCAGGAACAGGAGTAGCCTTTACTAGAAACCCTGCTACTGGAGAAAAAGGAGTATTTGGAGAATATTTAATTAATGCTCAAGGAGAAGACGTAGTAGCTGGAGTTAGAACTCCAGAACCAATTTCAAAATTGTCAATCGATATGCCGCTTGGATATAAAAAATTTATGTATTGGGCAGATATTTTAGAAAAACACTATAAAGACATGCAAGACATGGAATTTACTATTGAAGAAGGAAAATTATTCTTTCTTCAAACAAGAAATGGTAAAAGAACAGCTAGAGCGGCTATTAAAATAGCTTGTGACTTGGTTGATGAGGGTATGATAACACCAAGCGAAGCATTAACAAGAATAGATGCTAAGAGTCTAGATCAATTATTACATCCTATGTTTGATGATGGAGCCCTAAAAAACGGCAAAGTAGTAGGTGAAGGACTTCCTGCAAGTCCCGGAGCAGCAGCTGGTAAAATATACTTTACTGCAGAAGACGCAAAAGCAGCTGGCAAAGGTGGTCGAGGAGAAAGAACTATTCTAGTTCGTTTAGAAACTACCCCGGAAGATATCGAAGGGATGGCAGCAAGTCAAGGAGTACTTACTGTTCGTGGAGGTATGACAAGCCATGCAGCAGTAGTTGCCAGAGGTATGGGGACTTGTTGTGTATCTGGTTGTGGCGATATTAAAATTGATGAAAATGCTAAAACATTTATCTTAGGTGGAATAACTTTCCATGAAGGTGATTACATTTCTTTAGACGGAAGTACTGGAAAAATATATGAAGGAGATATTCCTACCGTTGATGCAACTGTTTCTGGAGATTTTGGTAGAATTATGGCCTGGGCTGATGAATATCGTACATTAAAGGTTAGAACTAATGCCGATAATCCAAGAGATACTAAAAAAGCTATTGAACTTGGTGCTGAAGGTATTGGATTATGTCGTACTGAGCATATGTTCTTTGATGAAGAAAGAATTCCAAAAATTAGAAAAATGATTTTATCTGAAACAGCAGAAGCTAGGGAATCTGCTTTAAATGAATTAATTCCATTTCAAAAAGAAGATTTTAAAGCAATGTATAAAGAACTTAAAGGCTTACCTATGACAGTTAGATACTTAGATCCACCTCTACATGAATTTCTACCAACGGACGAAGATGATATTAGGGAAATAGCTAAAGAAATGAATGTAGAAGTTGAACACTTAAAACAAGTAATTAATGACTTACATGAATTTAACCCAATGATGGGTCATCGTGGATGTCGTCTAGCAGTAACTTACCCTGAAATAGCTAAAATGCAAACAAGAGCCTTAATGGAAGCAGCAATAGAAGTTAAAGAAGAAAATGGATATGATATTAAACCAGAAATTATGATTCCACTTGTTGGAGAAGTAAAAGAACTAAAATTTGTCAAAGATATTGTTGTTGAAACGGCAGAAAAAGTTAAAGAAGAAAAATCATCTAATATTGAATATCATATTGGAACGATGATCGAAATACCAAGAGCAGCCTTATTAGCAGATAAAATAGCTAAAGAAGCTGAATTCTTCTCATTTGGAACAAACGACTTAACACAAATGACATTTGGTTTCTCAAGAGACGATGCAGGAAAATTCCTAGATAGTTATTATCAAAATAAGATTTATGAATTTGACCCATTTGCTAAACTAGATCAAGAAGGAGTTGGTAAACTAGTTGAAATGGCAGCAAAACTTGGTAGAGAAACAAAACCAGACCTTAAACTAGGAATATGTGGGGAACACGGAGGAGAACCAACAACTATCGATTTCTGTCATAGATTGGGTCTAAACTACGTTTCTTGTTCACCATTTAGAGTACCAATTGCAAGATTAGCTGCTGCTCAAGCTGCTATCAAGCAAGGAAGTAAAAATTAATTTCTAAGAGATTAAGTGAAAACTTAATCTTTTTCTATGATATAATTA
>CACXEC010000072.1 GCA_902766545.1 uncultured Erysipelotrichaceae bacterium
ACTTACTGAAGGTAAAAGCAATTATAAATTACAAAGATATAAAGGTTTAGGAGAAATGAACCCAGGACCATTATGGGAAACTACTATGGATCCTGAAAGAAGAAATCTAATTAAAGTAAATATTTCTGATGCTGTCTTAGCAGAGAAAAGAGTTAGTGTTTTAATGGGTGATGTAGTAGATCCACGTAAAGAATGGATTAATGAAAATGTTGAATTCTCTTTAGAAGATGATTATGTTTTAAATATCAAAAAATAAAAGAGAAATTTTATATTTCTCTCATGAATTCCTTATTTTTATAAGGATTTTTTTTATCTATTTTATCAACAAATAAGATACCATTTAAATGATCTATTTCATGCTGAAAAGCTACTGCCATATCTTCTCTTACTCTAATAGTGTATTCTTCACCATTTTCATCAAAAGCATCAACTGTAATTCTAGCACATCTTGGTACAATACCTTCAACTTCACGATTAACACTTAAGCATCCTTCACCTTCGCCAACATAAATAAGTTCTTCACTTTTACTAATTATTTTGGGATTTATAACAACATATCTATTAAATTTTCCATCTTCGATTTCTTCAGATATTACAAAAATTCTTTTAGGAATACCAATTTGAACAAAAGAAAGCCCCATTCCCGGCCTTAAATCATATTTTTCAGAGTACTCAGGTATTTGACTCATTTCTAAATATACTAGTGCATCAGTAATCATTTTTTTAGTATCCTTATCTAAAGGAAACTTGACTTCTTTAGAAATAGTTCTTAAAATTTTATTTTTCTCATCTAATATTTTAATATTAGGCAGTTCCATAAGTATACCCCTTTCTGCAGCTTTAGTGTAGCAAAAAAACGCAAAAAAATAAAGTCCAAATTTAAATTTGAACTTTATTGCCTATTTTATAATTCTTACTAAAACCTTTAGGAAGCTCTAAAGTATGTTTGCTTTTACGTAATAAAAGAATGTGATTTGGTCTAACATAAGGAAATATTTCTGTAACCTGCATTTTATTATTTATCCCTATAACATCAATTTCATCTTTCATAAAAAAAGTATGAATGCTTCTAGTATTATAAAAGAAAATTCCGTAATTAATATGTTTTTCTCCCATTAATCCAATTAACTTTTCTTTAAATGTAGTTGCTTTTTTAATTCTTATCATAAAACACACCTTTACAGATAAATTATACAACATAATTGACAAAATATTAAAAAAAATATATTATTAAGATATGAAGGATTGTGATTAGTTATGAATAAAAAAGGTCAAGCATTAGTTGAATATGTAGTTATTATAGGTCTTATTACAATTTTAGCTGTTGCATTAGTTACTTATTTTGGTGGCTATTTAAAAGACGCCATAACTAAAGCATCATGTCCTATGGTTGGAGAAGAGTACGTAGCTGGCGATAAACGTGGAGAAGGTAAATGTGTAGCTAAAGAAAATAATTCAATTGATTCTCTATTTAATTAAAATAAAGCTACTTCAGGATTATTATTTTTATAAAACTCAACCATTAGATAAATAATCCCACCGATTAAAACAAAAATACTTGCGGCAAAAATACATTTTTTATAGATACTATTTAAAGTATCTTTTTTCATATTATTATATGATGTATGTACATAATAAATATATATTAAAAGAATAATTGACAAAACAGTAATATTAATATATCTAAATATTTTTCTATTTTTCTCATCGTGTGTATATGCATATTTTTCAACATAATAGTTACTAACAAAATTTGCACCTATAATGAAAAGATAAATAACCCATATAATATTTTCAATTTCAACATCTCTTAAAGAAGGATTAATATTCATATAAAATAGTATGCTAGTAATAATAATATTTGACTTTTATACTTAATTTATGATATTATTATACAGCAAAAAAGTTATTTAGTAGACACTAATTTGACAAAAATCTTCTATTATGCTATAATTAAAGTGTATTAGGAAAATTAGGGGGTAAATTTATGAAAGGATTTATACTAGATTATATCAATGAAAATGAGTATAAGAAGTTAGAAAGAGCATTAAAAAAATATAACATGCTTGCATTTAAAAAATTAAACTTCGAATACTATCCAGCACTTAGAAATGGTAAATTTATTGGCGAGTTAATTTCTAAAAATCAAAAAGAACACACTGAAACTTATGAATTGAAACTTCCAAGTGATCATATGTTTAGTCAAGTCCATGGTGATATTAAATTACATTACATTGTTTATAAAAAAGAAAACATTGTAATGTTAGATACAATTACACCATCTGATATTCTTTTAGAAGGACATATGGCAGAGCTTACTACATATAAGGGTGTTATGATAAGTAAAGCTAATGCTGAAAAAGATATGTTTAAAATTGATTTATTAAATATGTTACAAGATAAGTAATAAAACTTATCTTTTTTAATTAATATAAGTTGTAAGTTTAATGAAAATTTGGTACGATATTTTTATAATGCAGGGTGGTTATATGCGAGATAGTACTAAAAATTTAATTAGAAAATATGCTTTAATGAGATTAAAATTTGATTTTATGGGATATGATTTTGACCGTTTCTGTGCTCTTACAAGTTAAATGCTAGATGAGAAAATAAAAGGATATTTAGATTTAGAAAATTTAGAAGCTATTGATGATATATTAGAAGGCTTTGAAAGAGATTTTGCCGGAGTTTATTTTGAAGGTAGCAAAAGAGAAATTATTAAACCATCTTATACAAATAGATTATTACAATATAAAAAGACTATTAGTATTCCAAAAAAATAGTCTCTTTTTTTCTTATAATTTTAGTTTTATAAAAGTAATACATCATCTTATATAATTCATATACATCATTAATTGAACATGTTTCAATGGAAGAGTGCATAGAAAGCTGTGAAATTCCCACATCAATAGATAATATACTAACATGCCTTAGACTAATTCCGCTTAAAGTTGAACCACCAGTCAAATCATTTTTAGCCGTTGCAATCTGATACTTAATTTTATACTTATTACATATTTCTTTTATAATAGATGCCGATAAAGCATTAGTAGTCGATGCTTCCTCCTTAACAATTGTAAATCCTTGATTTAAATATGAAACGCCAGTATCGTCAGCATATTCAGCTCTGTTAGGATGGATGGCATGTGTATTATCAGAACTAATTATAAACGATTTAGCAAGTGAAGAAGTTAAATCAATATTTGCCCTTGCACAAATTCTTTTTAATATATCTATTAAAAAATTACTGTCAGCTCCTTCTTCAGTTAAAGATCCGATTTCTTCATTATTAAAAGCACAAAAAACTTTAATAAAAGAAGATTTACTGTTAATAAAGCTTTCAAGTGCAGCAAATACACTAGTTATATTATCAATACGAGGTGATACTAATAATTCCTGATCTTTACCTATAAGAACTGGCTTAACTGGATTATATGCATATAAATCATAATCAATAATATTATTTTCATCTAATTTATTTAATAACTTAAACCAATCTCCTTTATTATTAGAAATAGACATAATAGGTTGAAGATCTATTTGCATATTCAAATCTAAATTTGAATTGGCTTTGTCATTTTGATGAATAGCTACCGACGGTACTATTAATAGTGGCGATCTATAATCAACGATTTTTCTTTTTAGTACATTTTTTTCTTTTATAATAATTCTTCCAGCAATCGATAAAGGGTGATCTAACCACCCCATGTTTAAAAGTCCACCATAAGGCATAACATTATATTTTAAATAATTATCTTTTATATAAGCTGCACTAGGTTTTAATAAAAGAGCAGGGGTATCTAAATGAGTAGTAATTATTGAAAATACATCTGTTTTATTTTTAGGCAATTCAATTGCGATAATACTAGTATCATTTCTTACAATAAAAAACTTATTAGGTATATTTTTCCAATTATCACTTTCATTTAATTCTTTAAAGTCTAACGAAGATAAACGATTAATAATTTCTTTAGTACATGTAAAAGAACAACTTGATTTTTGTATGAAACTAATTAAATTTTTATTAAAAACATTTTTTCTCATTATAATCATTATTTATTATGGCAATAGCAAATAATGATTATTCACAAAACTTTACATAAAGAAAAAAACATGATATTTTTAATAAGATGAAAGGAAGTTTAAAGTGAAATTTTTAAAAAAAGAATTTATTACGAAAAAAACTGTAGGTATAGAACTAATTGAATCTATTCTTGGTGGACTATTAGGCACTCTAATTATTTATTATTGCTTAACTTTCGCTTTAGAACCATTATTAAATATATTTAATGCCGTAAATGACGGAAAAATAAGTGCTTTTCAAGTTGCAATAATTAGTGGTCCAATGTTAATAATAATTATGGTTACAGTTAAATTAGTATTCATTGTGTCTAAATCAAACCAAAATACAGAAAAAACAAAATAAAGATTCATTTATATTGTTTTGAGAACATTTGATAAGTTGGGTGGAGCCAAACTTCTTGAAAAGAAGGTTTTTTAAATCCTATCTTTAGTAATAATTATCTTCCTTTTACTATTCTTACTATTTATAGTATTAATATAAAAGAAATCCACCTAGCTAAGCATTAGTTTAGGTGGAATCGATTTAATCGGCTACACTCAACATGGCATATTAA